>JALWLR010000169.1 GCA_027084065.1 Helicobacteraceae bacterium
CTATTATATCATCAGGCAGGTCCTCCTCGGCATAATCGATACTCACTTCCGAATAGGCTAAAATGTGTATGATCTCTTCACGCACCTCTTCAATGAACTCTCGCAGCTCTCCTTTGATCTGTCTTGCCAGTACTTTAGCGGCATCTTCACTTTTTGCCTCTATAAGCTTGGCAATAGCTTCAGCTTCACTTAAATCGATTCTACCGTTAAAAAAAGCGCGCTTGCTAAACTCCCCCGGCTCGGCAAGACGTGCGCCGTAATGCAGCACTGTTTTTAGAATGCTTTGTGCAACGACAGAACCGCCGTGACACTGAAACTCAACAACGTCTTCGCCCGTAAAGGAGTATGGCCCTTTAAAAAGCAAAACTATCGCCTCATCAATCAGCTCATCTTTGGCATTGTAAATGTTAGAAAGAGTGGCATGGCGCGGTTTGAAAGACTCTTTTTTCGTAACGAGAGAGGCTATTTTTTCAGCGGCATCGCCGCTGATGCGAACAATAGCTATAGAGCCTACGCCGTTTGCAGTGGCTATTGCCGCAATCGTATCAGTAGTTGTAGTCATTGATGATAATGTACTTCAAACCCTCACGGGTCGTGCGAATAGCGACATATTTATCTGGATACGCCGCGCGAAGTTCTCGCAGCGCAATTTGAACCAATACTCCATCTAAAATTTTCGTCTGTGCCCTACCGTCTCTATCCACACTCTCTTTGACACTTTCTAAATAGCGTCCTACTGCCTCTTCTTGATTTTTCAAAAATTCGGCAATCTCTAGTCTAAGCTGGAAACCGTAAGTTGCATTGATCCAGTTAAACAGCATATAAGAAAGCGCTTTGTAGCGGTACCCTTCTTTTCCTATAAGCAGTGCGGCATCTTCGCCGTTTAATTCTACATAGATCGTAGTCTCATCGTATGGAGCGACTTTTATTTCATCGAGTTCAAAGCACAGATGAGCAAAGAGAGCATGAAGCTCTTTGGCAATCTCCTCTACAGCCTCTTCCATAGCCAAAGCTACCTCTTCACTCTCTTGCTGCATTTCATCTTGAGAAGAGACAAATGAAGGAAAAGCATCCGTCTCCATACTCTTTGGCTCGTTTATCAAAGAGTCTTCAGAAACCGGCATCGGTGCTTCTTCTTGGATACTTGGCTCTTCTACTTGCTCCTCTTCTTCTTGCGGCAGAGGTTTTTGTGTGGCTACTATGATAGCCGGCTTTCGAAAAAGCCCTAAAAACCCACTGCTTGGATACTGCACCACTTCAACAACAAGCTCGGTTACCGAACACTCCAGTTGCGAGGCAGCTTTAGAGTAGGCATCTTCAAGTGTGATTGCTTCTATCTTTATCATCGCTACTTCTCACTTTTTTTCTTTTTTTCGATTTTCTTCTTCTCTATGTGTTCTTTGAGATCTTTCGCATTTTGAAACTGTCTATTGATGATCAGCTGCTGTGCGATAGAGAAGAGGTTGTTGACAAACCAGTACAGAACCAATCCGGATGGGAACGTCACAAAGAAGAACGTAAAAATAACCGGAAGGAACTTCATTACCTTTTCCTGCATAGGGTCGGTAAAGTTCGTCGGCGTCAACTTTTGTTGATAATACATCGAAGCACCCATCAAAATAGGAAGAATGAATGTTGGATCCATGCGTGAAAGATCCGTTACCCATAAAATCCATGGAGCCCCCTGTAACTCGACTGCATTGAGTAAAACACGGTAAATAGCGAAGAAAACCGGAATCTGCAGTAGCATCGGCAAACAGCCACCAAGCGGATTGGCTCCATGCTTTTTATAGAGTTCCATAACCGCTGCATTCATTCGCTGCGGATCTCCTTTATACTTTTGCTGCAACTCTTTGACTTTCGGTGCGATCTCTTTCATCTTCTGCATAGAGACCATTCCTTTATAGGTCAAAGGATAAAGCACCAAACGTACAAGGAATGTCAAAGCGATTATTGCCCATCCCCAGTTTCCTATGTGATCATACAGCCACAAAAGAACCATAAAAAGAGGCTTTGCGACAAAAGTGAACCATCCAAACTCAACAGCATTAGTAAGGACGGGATCGATCGCTTTGAGTTTTTTATACTCTTTTGGTCCTATATAACCTGCAAACTGCATGTCCGGCTTTGCATCGAAGTAGACAATGGGGTTTTCTTGAGAATCACCATCTACAAATACCGTTGTATCTTTGCCGATTTTATACATAATGGTTGCCGTATACTGATCAAAAGCACTCGCCAACAAGACATCGGTAAAGGTCTGTCTTGTTTCAGCTTCCCCGTCTTCAATGATGTGGACAACATTATCTCCGGTATAGATAAGCGCTCCGGCTGCCGCCATCAATTTTTTACTCACTTCAGGTCTATGTCCTACATAAACGAAGTAGCGCTTCTCTTTAGAAAGTTTGATGTGAACATCATAATGTCCGTCTTTGTAAAATGTAAGCTCTTTGGTTACCGTGATGTCGGGCAGTTTTTGAGTCAGTGTTACACGAACAGGCTCCTCTTTGAGTGTCGCTTCACGAATGGAAGCCGTATAGGGAATGCGTGTAGCTGCCTCATTGAGACGCTCATCGGCAAAACGAATAAAAAGCGGTTTGGGACCCTTTGGAGGAATGACTTGAGCATGCAAGTCATCACTATCGCGAAAACGCTCATCCAGCAACTCTTTAGATGCAATGCGACCGAGCGTATCGAGCTTGAGAATGAAGTCATCCGACTTGATCGTAGTCACGATTGTCGAAGCACCCTCTTTGAGCTCGATATCCTGTGTTACACCACTTGGCTTTGTTTGAACATCCTTGTTCATACCTGCTTTTGTCTTTTGTTCTAGAGAACTATCGGCAAGCTGACTGCTTTTTGTCGTTCTTGAAGCGTTTGCATCGGACATCTCCTGTTGTGGAGGGAAAATTGCCGTATACCCTACAAAAAATATAACCGACAGTACGACAGCGACCATCAATCTTTGATTTGGACTCATTTTTTCGAACACGTTGACCCTTTGTATGAAAAATTTTTAATGATATAGTAACGGTTGTTTTGTTTGGGAACCAACCAGTATTTTATCTGCTCCGGCTTTAAAGACGAAAAACAGAGACACTTTTTGTGAAGAACAGGATAATCGATCCCTCCCTCAAAAAGCTGATTACAACGCAGTATTCTAGTGAAAGTGTGGTAAAAAGCAGTTGAAATAGGCGAATTTTCAAAATGAATTCGTGCATATTCACTACATGTAGGATAGTAACGGCAGCTGCCATAGCTAAAGAGAGTGAAAAACTTCTGATAACTCCATAAAAGTTTTAAAAGCAAAGCTCTTAACAGACTAGTTTTTTTTGAATGCATTGGCGCGTTGAAGTGTTTTTTTGAAGTGTGTTTCCACAACATGAAATGGTAATGTGTTGATGTCCGTTTTTGCAACGAATACGTAACGACCATCCCGTAAAAGTTCGGAATATTTTATAAAAAGAGCACGCATGACTCTTTTTGCTCTATTACGTTTTACGGCATTACCTACTTTTTTCGTTGCAGTAAAACCGGTTTTACGGACTCCACTTTGGGGTATGAAAAAGACCACGACACTTTGTGAGTGCTGTGCTTTTGCTTTATTGTAAATAAAACCAAACTCCTTATGAAGTTTGATTATCTCAAATCCTTTTAAACGGACAATCTTTTACGACCTTTCGCTCTTCTGCGATTGATGATTTTTCTTCCGTTTTTCGTAGCCATTCTAGCTCTGAAACCGTGTGTTCTTTTTCTCGGCGTATTATGGG
>JALWLR010000170.1 GCA_027084065.1 Helicobacteraceae bacterium
AAGCAACTCCGTCTCCGGTCTTGGAATGAGCGCACCCGCATCAATATAAAATTTCTCCCCGTAAAAATCGACACTATTTGTTATGTACTCAAGCGGCTCGTTTTGCAATCTTCTTCGAACCATCTCAAGCAATTTAGCTCTCTCTTTAAGCTCATCTTCTGCATGTAAGAGTAAAAAAAGCTCATCGCACTCTAGCAGATGCATCAACATCAGTTGCGCTTCCCTTGCTGCATTAGGCACTATGGGAGCAAGCGCTTTAGATATGGCTACTTGCCACTCTTTTAGTCGTCTAGGTCTACCGGGCATTCTGCTTTGATTCCGTCTTTATCGATGTAGCCGACATTGACATCGAGCTTTTTAAGCCGCTCTATAACCGGTGGATGTGTATAGTAAAAGAAGATGTACAGCGGGTGTGAAAGCGGAAAACTTTTGTTCTCTTCAACTAGCTTTTTCAATGCACTCGCAAGATAGAGATTTCCCGTCTCGCCGCCGAGCTCGCTCCCCGTTTTATCGGCTTCATACTCGTTGTGACGACTAAGCAGCCCAAGAAGAGGCATCATGAAAAAACTCACTACCGGTAAAAAAAGTAAAAAGAGTATCATCGTTACAGCTGGCATATGCGGTACACCCATCTCCATATACAGCTCTTCAGGAATGTTTCCAAAAAGAGCGAACATAACAAACAGCATTCCACCCATAAAAGCGATATTCTTATAAACATCGCCATGCTGAAAATGTCCAAGCTCATGCCCTAAAACTGCCAACAGCTCTTTTTCATTGAGTTTTTCCAAAAGAGTGTCAAACAAAACGACACGCTTTGTTTTACCAAGCCCGCCGAAATAGGCATTGAGCCGGCTATCGCGCTTACTTGCATCACTGACAAAAACGCCGCTGCTGTGAAAGCCTGTTTTCTCCATCAGCTCTTCAATTTTCGCAAGCAGACGCTCATCGCTTAATGGAGTAAGTTTGTCGAAAAAGAGTGCTCGAACGGTTGGAAAGAACATATTGACAAGTATAATAACACCGAAAATGAACAAAAAGCTCCAAAACCACCACAACTCAGAGTGCACCATTATCTCATACACACCCCATGTTACCAAAGAGCCAATAATCAACGTCAAAAGTGTCGTTATGAGTAGATCTTTGAAAAACTGCCCCTTGGAGGCATTGTTAAAACCAAACTCCTTGTCCAGCACCATTTTTTCATAATACTCAAACGGCAAAGAGACAAGACCGTTAAGAAGAACGAAACTCATAACAATCGCGACATTGCTCAAAGCTTCGGAATGAAAATGGATATAATCCGTCAACCAGCGAATTCCATACCCCATCCAAAAAATAAACGCAATATACTCGATGAAAGTTGAGGCTATGCGCACACGCTCTTTTTTGACACTGTAAGTGCCCGCCTTTATAAAATCTGCAGTCTTTAGCAGTACCGCACCTCTATATTTCATCTGTGCTACGTATCCTATTTGCATTACGCTTACATAAATACTAAGAGCGACGTAAATCGTGTAAATCGCTACAAGTGTCGTCAACATTGTTTTTCCTTATTGCAGCGGCATTCTAGCCGCTTTTTTCTCTATGGGAATGGTGTCTTTTGGTGTACCGTAGAGTGCGTTTACTACACTAAAGAGTATGCCCACTGCTACACCTGTGGCTATAACGATCCAGACAACTTTTTTCTTTTCGCCTTTGAGTGTATCGTAATCTCCGATTTGATTGAGATTTGGTTCCATAAAATCATCCTTTTTTTATCGAAGTATACTCTTTCGATCCAAAAAGGAGAAATCTATTTCAAGTTAAAGTGACGATTTAAGAAAACTTTATAGCTAATTTTATCGTCACTTTTTTCGCAGTGCTTCTGCTATAAGTTCTATAGGATTTTTAAAATGGACATCAACATCAGCATTGTGTAAAGAGTTGTTTATCTGCATTCTACATGCACTACACTCTGCACTCACAACATCTGCTCCGCTTTCTTTAATCATTGCCGCTTTTGGCTCGCCTGCAGCTTTTGCGAAGTGATACTTCTCTGTCTGCATCGTCACACCGCCAAAGCCGCAACAGCGGTTTGGATCGCTCATCTCTTTGATTGTGTAGTTCTGCCCGACAAGCTCTCTTGGCTCTTCGTAGATTCCTTGCATCTTTCTTGCATGACAGGGATCATGATAGGTAACACTCAAGTCACTTTTTCCCTTGCTTGCTAGAAGCTGTTTGAGATGCGTATGATGCTCCAGCCACTCCGTTGCCATAAAGATCTTATCTTTAAGTGCACGTGCGCGTGCCTGCCACTCTGGCTGATCATGAAAGTAGTGCTCATAGTCGATCTTTAGCATAGCGCTGCAGGTCGCTTCAGGAACTATGATAGCCTCTACTTTCTCCTCTTTAAAAATTTTTTCAAAATACTCTATGTTGAATTTGGCATTGTGATCGACCGTATCGAAATCTCCGGTAAAATAGGCCGGTGCAGAGCAGCACTTTTGCTGTTTTGCCAAAAAGGCATCGATCTCAAGCTCTTTGAGGATTTCAAGCAAACCATCTCCTATGGAGCGGTAGTTGTAGTTGGCTAAACACCCTATGAAGATAGCGACCTTTCTTTTACCCCCGTTGGATATATGCTCCGGATAGGCATTTAAAAAGGAGGTCTTTTTCAGACTCGGCAGCAGTCTGTCCGCTTTGATAAGCGGCAGATTGAAGCGCGGTGTCATAGAGTCGCTCTCGCTTTGTATCTTAAATCCACAGGTTTGAAACGCCCACCCAAGCTTGAAAGCTATGTCATTGAGCCAGCGGTGGCGCAGCAGCAAAAAGAAGGCTTTTTTAAACCAGGCAAGACCGTACTTTTTTCTTATGTCGTTTCGCACCTGTTCGATGACCATATCAGTCGGCAGCGACTTTGGACAGACATCTACGCAGTTGGTACATAAAAAACAGCTCTCGAAAATATCTTTGGCTGTCTTATCCAACTCCAACTGCCCTCGCTGATACGCCCCCAAAAGATCCAAAAACCCCCTTGGACTCGTTACCTCATCGGCATTGACATTGTGGATAGTACAAACAGGGATACACTTTCCACATTTAATACACGGATCGGTATATTCACTGAAGTTAAAAATTTCTTCCGCTTTTTCCATAGAAATAACTTTATACTTTCATATTAGAGTGGGTAATCATATCTTTTGCAACGAGTGCTAAACCTATCAAAAATATCGAAACTACTGCAACAACCAAATACTCCATCATCATAACTCTCCAATCTCATCAATTTTTTTATACGCTTGTTTATTAATCAGGTAAATAATAACCGTTACAACAACGATTGCAATAGCATTTAAAGCGGTTATCAAACTACTTTGTGTTTGATAGTGCTGAATCAACCAGGCCATTAAAGACAAATTTGTCGCCATTAACAAACCAAACGCTACTTTAAGCCAGCCTATTTCCTCTTTTAGTTGATCCAATCTTGCCATTTTCACACCGTTTTGGAAAATGTTTTGTCGCTGCTTTTGTACTTCTGCATGTAAGCATCAAAAGGCTGAGCGATGTTGCGTATAAGCAGTGTTCCTGTGAGTGTACACTCTATACTCTCATCACACACCTTCACAAGCTCTTCTTCTTCGAACTCCCGAAGTGCTAAAAGCGCATCACTAAAGTACTCTTTGAACTCCACTCCAAACTGCTCCTCAAAGCGCTTGATGTCAAGCTTGAAGTTACTCATCAGCTCCATTATAACATACTGTCTGATGATGTCATCAGGGCTGAG
>JALWLR010000171.1 GCA_027084065.1 Helicobacteraceae bacterium
CTCGTCTATAATGGCGCCGTTTTGCGGTGCACGTGTTACGTAGGCTTTATAGAGCTCTTGGCGTATCTCTTCATTTGGACCGTAAGTCATGTAGGCAATGTAAGAGGGCATCTGTAGCGTAAAGCGATACTTTGTCTTGCCATCCTCTTCAAACTTCGCAGCTTCGAGGTCACTTGGAGGTATACCCGCGACATCTTTTGGGTCATCGATGATTTTTTCATACGCCGCCGTGGCATCGAGAAGATTTTGGGAAAATTCATTCGAAAGCTCACTCTTTCGCAAGTTTATCTCCGCCAAACGCGCTTTCGTTTTGGCATCGAGATGAGCACCACTAAGTTCAAAACTTTGAATATTGAGCTCCAAGACCCGTTTTCTCTCTTTGTTCAAATGCTCCTTTTGCTTTTCGTAAATTGCTTTGTAGGCCAAATAGAGTGCCTCGTTTTGGGACATTTTCGTAGAATACTCGGTTATAAGAGGTAAAGCCTGCATGTAGACCTTTTGCGTCTCTTCGGAGTTGTTGACACTGTTTAGATGCGACAGCGGTGTGAAAAAGAGCTCCAAAGACTCCTCCATCTCCTCTAGTGGCTTGACGAAGTTGTCATATGTTTTCTCTTTTTGTTCCAGTAGCGCCTCAACTTGCGCCTCGTTTCGTTCTATAATATTTTTAAGATCGTCTATAAATGTATCTAAATTACATGCAAAAGGTAAAAAGTGGCTCATTCACAACTCCTTTTTTGGCGCTATTATACAAGATTATGTATAATGCGCTTCATGAGACATTACATCTTTTTTTTCCTGTTTATACTGCTTTTTAGCGGTTGTGACAGTGACCTTTTCAACACCGAAGAAGTAGCCAAGCTAAAGCAGGAAAACTCCAAACTGCAACAAGAGCTTACACAAAAACAAAAAGCGCAGCAACTCTCCCTTGAGCGTGAGCGACTCTCTTCCCAAACGGAGCTCGAAAAAGAGAAACTCAAAAGCCAAACCGAACTAGAAAAGTTGCGACTCCAAAAGCAGCATGAAAAAGAGCTTGAACGCATTCGTCAACAAACACTCCTGCAACAGCAAGAGCAACAAAAACAGCTCTACATCTACATTTTCATTCTCCTTAGCATTTTACTGCTTGGCGCTCTTTTCTTTTTATACCTCTATCTCAAAAGAAAACGCGAAGACAAACTTCAAGCCTACAATGACAATTTGAAAAAATATTTTCTACTCAAAGAGCATGAAATGAAGCTGAAAATGGCAGACAAGATTCTAGAAACACTCAAAGAGAGCAATCTTTCCAAAGAGGATCAAAAAAAGCTAATTGCAGTTCTTGGTAACTCCGACATGCAAAACACTCAAGAGGGCGACGACGACGCCTACCTCATCGAGAGAAAATAATGCAAAAAATCGCTTTGGTGCGTCTCAGTGCTCTTGGAGACATAGTAAACAGTGCTTTTGTTCTGCAGTTCATCAAAAAAAACTACCCCGACTCATCCATAACATGGGTGTGTGAAGAGGTTTTCGCTCCTTTGCTTGCCATTCATCCAAACGTCGATCATCTCTGTGCGCTTCAGCTGAAAAAAGCAAAAAAGCAAAAGAGCCTCTCACTGCTGTTTACACAAATAAAGCATTTAAGAGGTCTGGGAGATTTTGACAAAATCATAGACATGCAAGGACTGATAAAATCCGCCGTAAGTGCTAGAGTCATCGGTTCAAACACACACGGGTTTGACAAAAATTCCATCCGAGAACCGCTTGCTTCCTTTTTTTACAAAACAACCAGCGCCATCCCCTATGAGGAAAATGTCGTGCTTCGCAACGCAAAAGTGGTCTCGGATGCTTTGGGCATTTCGATTCCCAAAGAGGAGATTGAGAATAAAGAGCCTGTTTTTCCCGTTTTGCATGTAGACCCGTTTAATCACGATAAACCAAATGTCGTTTTTGTCATAGGAGCAAGCAGACCAAACAAGATATACCCAAAAGAGCGCCTTGTCGATGTCATAAACGAGCTTGACGTGCATGCACACATCATCTGGGGCAATGAAGCGGAAAAAAAGGATGCACTTTTCATTGCCAAACAGACAAAAAAAGCACGCCTTGCTCCCTCGATGAGACTTGACGAGCTCGTCTCTTTCATCTCACATGCAGACCTGCTCATAGGAAATGACACGGGACCCACTCACATGGCATGGGCACAAAACAGACCAAGCATCACGCTTTTTGGTCCGACAAATGAACGAATGATCTTTCCAACACCTCAAAACATAGGGATTCACTCTCCCTCAAACGTGGATATTTTGCATATAGACAAAAATGACGACTCCATCAAAGAGATAGACCCTCACTTTGTCGCTACCAAAGCAAAGGAGCTACTTCATGGGCTATAAGGCACTGCTTTTTTTGGAAAAAGTGCTGATGGCGCTACCGCAAAAAATGCGTCGTGGATTTTTTAGCTTTTTAGCTTATGCCGCTTACCGCCTCTCGCCAAAATACCGAAAAATCGTCCATATAAATCTCGATTTTCTCTTTGGCGACACGATGGACGAAGCCGAAAAAGAGTCCATTACCAAATACAGCTTTAAAAACCTGATGTTTAATATGATGTACCTCATGGAGCTGCGTCATATGAGCATAGAGGAGTTCAAAGAAAAAGTGACGGTCAAAAACTTCGAAATCGTCCAAAAGGCCCTCGATGAAAAAAGAGCTATCGTCTACATAACACCCCACTACAGCGCATGGGAACTAGCAGGAGCTTCACTTGCAGTCTATGCAAAAGCCGCCACACTTGTCTACAAACATCTAAAAAACAGAGAGTATGAAGAGTGGCTGCTTGATTCACGCGAACACTTTGGAAACAGGTGTGTAGAAAAGAGCAACGTACTCAAAAAACTCATAAAAATCGTTAGAAAAAAAGAGGCTATAGGGATCTTGATAGACACCAATATCAGTAAAAAAGAGGGACTGCCCGTACGCTTTTTTGGCAAAACGATCCATCAAACTCCCGTACCCGCTTTTCTTTCAAGAAAATTCGATGCCCTCATCATCCCTGCCGTCATCCGCACCGATGATGACATTCACTATGAAGTGGTTTTCTACGACCCAATAGAGACGCCAAAAACAGAAGATGAATCCGCCGACATCGCCGCTTCAACCCAAATGCAAGCCGACTGGCTTGAGAGTGTCATACGCAAAGAGCCAAAGTTTTGGTTTTGGCTGCATAGACGTTTTAAAGGCGATTATCCGGAAATTTACAAAGAGACCTGATTTTTTGCCAATGTCTCACACTCTTTCGTACGAGCTTCGAAAACCTTTAAAATAGCGAAGAAGAAGGCGGTAATGGCAGGCCCTAAAATCATCCCCCAAAAACCAAACGTCGCAAGTCCGGCGATGATGGCGAAAAAGATGACAAGCGAATTCATAGGAGAGTCATCCTGTGAGAGCAGTCGCTTGTTGATCTCTTGAATGATGATTGGCTTGACAAACGTATCTGCAATAATAGAAATAACGACTACCGTATACAAAGCGATAAAAACCGCTTCAAAATTGTGTCCCAAATAAAACTCATAGCTCATAAAAGGTACCCACATAAGTGCTGCACCTATTACGGGAATTAACGAAGCAAACCCAAACAGTATGCCATAAAAGATACCGTCATATCCTAAAAAAGAGACTGCCACACCAAACAAAAAACCTTCAAAAGCGGCTGTTGCCAAAATGGAGT
>JALWLR010000172.1 GCA_027084065.1 Helicobacteraceae bacterium
GTTTCACGGTATTACTGACAAAGAGGTTCGTTACAGAAAACGCTATCTTGATCTCATAATGAATGCGGAGGTAAGAAAAACATTCCAAATCCGCTCTCAGGTCATCTCACTTACACGCCGATTTTTCGAAGACAAAGGCTTTTTAGAAGTGGAAACACCGATGATGCACCCAATACCAGGCGGCGCGAATGCAAAGCCATTTGTTACCCATCATAATGCTCTTAACGTAGACAGATACCTTCGAATAGCTCCTGAACTCTACCTCAAAAGACTTGTTGTCGGCGGATTTGAAGCCGTGTTTGAGATAAACAGGAACTTTAGAAACGAGGGAATGGATGCAACACACAACCCGGAATTTACCTCTATAGAGTTCTACTGGGCATACAAAACCTACAAAGATCTCATTGAATTGACCAAAGAGTATTTTGAGTACCTTTTCGATCATCTCAATCTTCCAAAAAAACTTCCATACGGCGATATGGAGATAGACTTCGGCGAATTCAAAGAGATTCCTCTTATCAAATCACTTAGCGAAATCGGCGGTGTTCCCGAAGAGATAGTTAACGACAAAGAAAAGATCCTTGCATTTATGAAAGAAAAGGGGCTTGAAGCAGATGCAAACATGACTCTTGGACAACTTCAAGGAGAGCTCTTCGATGAGTTCGTAGAAGAGAAGCTTATCAATCCGACTTTCATTACCGAATACCCCGTAGATATATCGCCGCTTGCAAGACGTGATGATGAAAATCCTCAAATTACCCAGCGCTTCGAACTCTTTATAGGTGGGCGAGAAATAGCCAACGCATTCAGTGAGCTTAACGACCCGGTAGACCAGTATGAAAGATTCAAAGCACAAGTTGCCGCTAAAGATGCCGGAGATGACGAAGCGCACCATATGGATACCGACTTCGTCGAAGCGCTCAGCTACGGTATGGCGCCGACTGCCGGAGAGGGTATTGGAATGGATAGACTCGTCATGCTTCTGACAAACCAACACTCTATTCGCGACGTCTTGCTATTTCCTGCAATGAAACCGCTTCAAGAGGAGCTCTCGGTTTTAGAGATGCAAGAAAAAGAGGACTCAAAAGAGGGATAACCCTCTTAGACTAGCGAAACTTTTTCAGTCGTTTATTATGATTGTTGCAGTATAATCCTCATAATTTTATAGAAACGAGGAATGCAGCAAATGAGCTTTTTGAAAGAGTTTGACAGCGAAGTATATGAACTGTGTGAAAAAGAACTAGAAAGACAAACCGATCATCTTGAGATGATCGCAAGTGAAAACTTCACTCTCCCTGCCGTTATGGAAGCAATGGGAAGTGTCTTTACAAACAAATATGCCGAAGGATATCCGAACAAACGTTACTACGGTGGATGTGACTATGCCGATGCCGTAGAGCAGCTTGCCATAGACCGCGCAAAAAAACTCTTCGAGTGCGAATATGTTAATGTCCAGCCCCATTCCGGAAGTCAGGCAAACGGTGCCGTATACGCAGCGCTGCTTAAAGCGGGCGATAAAATTCTCGGTATGGATCTCAGCCACGGTGGACACCTGACCCACGGAAGCAAACCGAGCTTTTCAGGTAAAAACTACTCCAGCTTCACTTATGGTGTCGAACTTGACGGACGTATCAATTACGACAGAGTACTAGACATAGCAAAAATCGTCCAGCCAAAGATCATCGTATGTGGTGCAAGTGCTTACGCTCGCGAAATCGACTTTAAAAAATTCAGAGAAATCGCCGATGAAGTGGGCGCTATTTTGTTTGCCGACATCGCACACATTGCAGGTCTTGTCTGTGCAGGAGAGCATCCAAGCCCATTCCCATATGCAGATGTCGTCACAACGACAACTCATAAAACTCTTGCAGGTCCAAGAGGCGGTATGATTATGACAAATGACGAAGATATTGCCAAAAAGATCAACTCGGCGATATTTCCGGGACTTCAAGGTGGACCGCTTGTACATGTCATCGCTGCAAAAGCGGTAGGCTTTAAGCACAATCTCTCTCCGGAATGGAAAGATTATGCCAAACAGGTCAAGAAAAACGCAAGCGTGCTTGCCGACGTTTTAATGAAACGCGGTTATGACGTCGTCAGTGGCGGTACGGACAACCACCTCGTACTTGTCAGCTTCCTCAACAAAGATTTCAGCGGTAAAGATGCCGATGCGGCACTTGGAAATGCCGGTATTACCGTAAACAAAAACACCGTACCCGGCGAGACAAGAAGTCCATTTGTTACATCCGGTATACGCATAGGCTCCCCGGCACTGACTTCTAGAGGCATGAAGGAGGCGGAGTTTGAACTCATTGCCAACCGTATTGCCGATGTACTCGATGACATTCACAATGTCCAGTTGCAAGTAAAGATTCGCGAAGAGCTTAGAGAACTCGCTCATAAATTCGTCATCTACAACCAACCGACATACTAAAAGGGAGTGCTTGTTATGACAGCAATGGACATGAAACTCATCAAGATCGTCTCGGACCACTACTGGATAAAGCGTGATAAAGTTGTCAGCAAAATAACCTACAAAGGTCGTACTTTCTACAACAAGTTCGAACGTGTCGATGAGATGCTTACCCAGTCTGTCATCAACAGACATCTTAAAAGAGAGATTACCGTTGCACATTCACTCATCAACAAGCAGGACAAAGTAGAAAATATAGTCTTTGACTACAACGGTAGAGACCCTGAGCGTTTTTACCACAGAGCGCAACTTCTACTGCGCGAAGAGGGCTTTATAAACTTCACAGCCTACAAAAGTAAAACAGAAGGGCATTTGCACCTCTATGTTCACAAAGGACACACCTCTCTCTCCGAAGCTATTCAACTTGGAAAGCTCCTAAGCATGAAACTCGCAACAAAACTTCCAAAGCAGTGGAGAATGTTTCCAAACGACGACATGCCGCGAGAGTACAACATTCTCATACTCCCCTACGATGTCTATGCCAAAGAGCGAGGTGCATCATGGTCGAAACATATGTAGGGCAGCGAAATTTAATGGAATGATTTTTGCATGCAGTAATGCAGATACAAAATAAGGATTGACCAATGGAAGAAAAGAACGAACTCGGCGATATTATACTCAACAAAGGCAGTAAACAAAACGGTAACAAGAAGATAGTTCTTGCTGCCGCTACATTGGGAATCATTCTCATTGTCGTCGTTCTTTTAATGAACACACTCAACTCCGACAACGAAAACAACCTCCCGCAAAGCGCCCTACCGCCAAAACCGCTTAAAGAGAAACCTCAAGCATCCATCCAAAAAGAGGAACCCCTGTTTGAAGATGTCGAAGTCATAGAAGAGGATGCTCCAAGCAAAGAAAATGCCCAAGAGCAAAAACTCGAAGAGATAGCGCAAAAACTCAAAGCGGAAAATGAAAAAACACAACTACCGCAAGTCGAAGAGGTAAGCAAACCTGTAGTTAGCTCTCAAACTACGCTACATGCAAAAAAGGCAGAGCAAAAAAAATATACGCAAACAGACGTAAAGCCAAAGCACAAGCATGCAGCACACAAAGCAAGCAAAGGTAACTACTACATTCAAGTAGGCTCTTTTTCAAAATACAAACCAAACAAACATTTCCTCTCCTCCATAAAAAGAGCGGGATTTGAGTACACTTTCCATAAAACGACCGTTAACGGACGTCGTGTAACAAAAGTGCTTGTCGGAC
>JALWLR010000173.1 GCA_027084065.1 Helicobacteraceae bacterium
TAGCACTAGAGGGACCTGACTGGAGAGCCAAACAAGGACATGTCGCTGAAGTGATGGCACGCAACATCGCCAATAACATCGCCGTCAAAGAAAAAGGCAGCGGAGAGAAAAAAGGGTATAAAGAGCATATCAACATCTTGTGTGTCATGGACAGCGGGGATGGTGCGGCATTTGTCTACCGTAATGCAAAAGGGGGCAAGATGATTCCGCTTCCGGTTATCGGTCACTGGCTTAAAAAAGGGTGGGGCTGGTACTGCAGAAACTCTAAACTCGGAAAGATTCCCCGCATACCGGGAATGTAACACTAAGGAAGCAGACTTTTTAGTTTCGGCTCACGGCGAATCGCTTCTGCTTTAGCCTCCTTGGAGAGGTTATTGATAGAGCGTGCCACCCACGGATTTTTTTCAACAGCAGCCATTTGTACACTTTTTGAAGGGTATGGAATATAGCGGATGATTTGCGGTGATTTGCTTACAGCCGCAATTTGCGCTTTTTCATCAAATTTGTCTATAAGCCGTGCCAGCGTCATGGAAAACCCCTCCCCATCTATGAGTTTGTCAACCGCTATCATCTGCACTTCCAAAGCGGGTCGTTCTATTTCTGCGACGGCTTTTGGATTTTTTTCTATTGCGGCAAGCTGTACGCGCAAAGAGGGGTGTTTCATGTAGTGAATATACTGCCAATCCTCATCGAGTGCTTCAAGCTGTTTTTCTTCACTCATTTGCGTATATTTTTTACATACCTGTTCATACTTTTGCTGTGGAGTCAAATGCTTCTTGTTTTGCATGCAGCCTGTCAAAACAATACCAATACATGCAATACAAAAAAATTTCATCATACTCTTTACAGATGCCATAAGTAGTGCTCCTCCTCCATATAACCATCGATCTCATCAACAATCTGCTCGCTTGCAGGATCTACAATATAGGTAACCGGCTCAAACGGACGCAAAAACTTCTTTGGTACACGCTGTCGCTCTTTATTCATAATAAGCGGTACATACTTCTTCGCTATAAATTCTCGAACATAATCTTTTGTTAAAATTCTATCCATTAGTTTCTCACAAAAAGGGCATCCATCCGTCACGACCACCATAAAAAGCGGCTTGTTCTCTTTTTGCGCCCGTGCAAGCGCCTTCTCATAGTTTGTTTCATAATGCATATACTTGGCAAATATCTCATAATCATCCCAAAAAGCCGCCTGCAGTGAGAGTATAGTCAGCGCTATTGCTATAAGTACCCGTACCATTTCTTCCTTCCTCCAAAATCATATGAACCATTTTACCATAAGTAGATGTAATCTGTTTGAGATTTTTCTGTACAATCACAAAAACGAAGAAGGAGAAAAGATGAGTAAAGTCACTATATGGCACAATCCTAGATGCTCTAAAAGCCGTGAAGCTCTCAAACTGCTTCAAGAAAGCAACGCAGAAATCGAAGTATTTAAATATCTCGACGAAGAGATAACCAAAGAGGATATAAAAAATCTTCTTAAAATGATAGGTGCCAAACCTCGCGACATCATGCGCACAAAAGAGGCTTTGTATAAAGAGCTGGGACTCAAAGATGTAGATGATGATGAAAAACTTATTGAGGCGATGGTACAGCACCACAAACTCATCGAACGCCCAATCGTCATCAAAGACAACAAAGCCGTCATAGGCAGACCACCTGTAAAAGTTCTTGAACTGCTCTGATGCTCTGTCCTTGTCAAAGCGGTCTTACTTACCATGCCTGCTGCAAACCCCTCATCAAAAAACAAAAGCATCCAAGCTCGCCTCTTGAGCTTATGCGCAGCCGCTACAGCGCCTTTGTAGTCGGAGATGTAGACTACCTCATCTATAGCGACCTCCACTCTACCCAAGCAGACAAAGCGGAGATTTTAGCCTTTGCAAAAGGTGTAGAGTGGATCAGTTTGGAAATCCTTGAGAGCTATGACGACATAGTAGAGTTCCAAGCCTACTATAAACTAAACGGCACGCTGCAAGTCCTGCATGAACGCAGCCGTTTCGTTGTACATAATGGAAGATGGCACTATGCCGAGGGTCGTCTCCTAAACAGCAAAATAGAGCGTAATGCCCCCTGCCCCTGTAAAAGCGGTAAAAAGATAAAAAAGTGTTGCGGAACCTGATTAATCTTCTTCAGACTTTAAATACTCTATCTTCACGCCGTTGTCTTTGAGAAACTTCGAAATCACTTCGGAATTATTGTGCTCGTAGGGTTTGGCATAGACAATACGCTTTATTCCGCTTGCAATGAGATTTTTGCTACATTCACTGCAAGGTTCGAGTGTAACGTAAATCGTCGCTCCCTCAATGCTTATGCCCTTGCGTGCCGCCCAGATGATGGCGTTCATTTCTGCATGTATCTCGTAGGTTTTACTCCAGTCGTGATGCTCCTTCGTATACTCTCCCTCCCAGTAGTCGCAGCAGTTTACATAGCCTGCCGGCGTACCGTTGTAACCGGTGGAGAGTATGCGTCCGTCTTTGACGATGACCGCACCTACTTGCTTGGAGACACACTTCGAAGCACTCGCTATTTCAAAAGCGATATTGATGAAATTTTTATCATTAAGCATTGGAGATGCAAACCTTTCTTCCGTAGTTTTAGTGAAATTATGCTATTATATCAAAAATTTTTACTTTATACCGACAAGGAATTGATACTATGGACACACGACAGATAAAAGCACTTATGAAAGATTTCGACGAAAGTAACCTCTCCAGACTCAAAATAGAAAAAGAGGGATTTTCCGTCGAGTTCGAAAAAGCGACCGTAGCTACAACAGCACCGGTTATGCAACAGCTTCCATCCAACACAGCGCAAACAACAGCTCCCGCAGCAGCACCCGTTCCGGCTCAAAGCGATGCCCCGGCAGCACTTCCAGATAATTGTGAATACATCCTCTCTCCTATGGTAGGCACATTCTACGAAGCTCCTTCTCCGGACTCTCCTCCGTTTGTCAAAGTCGGAGACATCGTAAAAAAAGGGCAGACACTAGCCATCCTTGAAGCGATGAAAATCATGAACGAACTTGAAGCCGATTTCGACTGTAAAATTGTCGAAATTCTGGTCAAAAACGGTCAGGCTGTCGAATATGACATGCCGCTATTTGCAGTTGAGAGAGTCTAATGAAGGAAATAAAAAGAATTCTCATAGCCAACCGCGGGGAGATAGCCCTGCGTGCAATCCGTACTATCAAAGAGATGGGTAAAGAGGCAGTCGCCGTCTACTCCACGGCAGACAAGGACAACCACTACCTCAAACTTGCAGATGTCGCTGTCTGCATTGGAGATGGACCGAGTGCAAGCAGTTACCTCAACATTCCCGCTATTATCAGTGCTGCCGAAATAACAGGCTCAGATGCCATATTTCCCGGTTACGGATTTTTAAGCGAAAACCAAAACTTCGTCGAAATCTGTAAACACCACGGTCTGAAGTTCATAGGACCTACACCCGAAGTTATGGTACTGATGAGTGACAAGTCAAAAGCCAAAGATGTCATGAAAGCAGCAGGTGTTCCCGTCGTTCCCGGAAGTGACGGAGCCATCACAAGCATCGAAGATGCAAAAAAACGTGCAAAAGAGGTGGGATACCCCGTCATTCTAAAAGCCGCTCAAGGCGGTGGCGGACGCGGTATGCGCGTAGTTGAAGAGGAGAGCTACCTCGAAAACGCCTTTTT
>JALWLR010000174.1 GCA_027084065.1 Helicobacteraceae bacterium
TTTCTCATGATGGGGGTTATGGGCTACTTTGGCTTTTATCTTATCTCAACCAAATATCGCACGCTCCATCAAAGTAGCCTTTACCTCTATGCCGCTAAAAAAATTACGGCAAACAGCAGACTTATTCATACGGTTCAGATAGAACGGGGGCTGAGTGCCGGTTATCTAGTCAACAGCACTGAAGAATTAAGAAAACGCCTTCAAAAGCGCTACAAGCTAACGGATACAACATACCGCAGTTTTTGTAAACTTAAAAACAGTAAGCCACAGATGCAAGCGGAACTTTCAAAAATAGTAGATAACAAAGATGTAATGTATGAAAGAAATGTAGATGAAGCTTTTGAAGAAATTGACTTTATGCGCCGAGATGTTTTGCAAAAGAGAGTAAATCTTTGTGATGTTATAACGTACTATTCGGACATCAACACAAATCTGCTTCGATTGAGCTATTTGTACCTGATGAGTTTCGAACGCTTTGCCAATGTAGCTTTGGAGCTTTATACTCTGGAGCGTCTTAAAGAGAATGCCGGGCTTGAACGAGCGTTTCTCTATCATTACTTGCTTTCGGGTAATCCTAAAAATATGGAAAAAATTCGTACTTTAATGCACCTACAGGAGGATTTAAAACGTGAACTAATGTACCATATGGGGGTACATCAGTATGTGGACTTGCATAGATTATTTAACTCTGAGACAGAAAAGCGCTTTATAAAACTTCGAAAAGCGGTTTTAGAGGGAAAGCTTGGTAAAGAAGATGCTACTCGATGGTTTGTAGCCAGTTCTCAGCGTATCGATATGTTTGAAAAAACGCTTCAGCAGATTATAAAAAATTTTGAGCATGAGGTGCAAAAAGAGTATGATCGTGCCTATGCAGAGATGGAGATAGCCACTTTCTTTCTTGTACTGTTTATAGCGGCTTTACTCTTTTTGTTCTTTATTCTTAGACGCCTATTTGCAGCAGAAGAGCGAATGCTTGAAGATTTGCGCATAGCCTCTTACACATTCGATTCACAAGAAGCAGTTACTATTACGGATAGTGAGGGACATATCATTAAAGTAAATAAAGCCTTTGAAGATATAACCGGTTATAAAGAGAATGAGGTAGTTGGGCAGACACCAAATATTTTAAAATCCGGTAAACATGAAGGAGAATTCTATAAACGTATGTGGGAAGCCATACAAAAAAAAGGAGTTTGGGCGGGAGAGATATATAACCGAAAAAAAGATGGAACCATCTATCCAGAACGTCTTTCCATCAGTGCGATAAAGGATGAAGATGGGAACACCACACACTATATTGCCCAGTTTATCGATATCAGTGAACTTAAAGAGGCGGAAGCCGAAGCAGTGCATAGAGCCAAACATGACTTTCTTACAGGACTACCAAACAGAATGTCGCTTATGGAAAAGCTTCGTGAAGAGCTCTCGCGTGCCAAACGACATGGCTTTTTGGATGCGTTTATGTTTTTGGATTTGGATGGTTTTAAGAAGGTAAACGACAGTTTCGGGCATGCAATGGGTGATAAAATTTTGATAGAGGTAACAAAACGTTTACGCCATATCCTTCGTCAGGAGGACTATATTGCTCGTATAAGCGGAGATGAGTTTGGGGTTATCGTTACCAATCTTGATAAAGATGAAGCCAAAGCGGCGCATGAGGTAAGAATCATATGTGAGCACATCATAAAAGCACTTTCAGAGGTTTATGTCGTAGATGGAAAGAAGATCTATCTTGGAGTGAGTATAGGTGTGAAACTCTTTCCTGACGGTGTAAAAGATATAAACGAAGTCATCAACGATGCCGATGCCGCGATGTACAAAGCAAAAGAGAATGGAAAACGCCAATGTGTCTTTTTTAACGAGTCGCTGGAGTCGAAGATGATGAAAAAAGCACAGTTGGAGGTAGAGATAGAAGAAGCGATTGCCAAAAAAGAGTTCGTTTTTTATATGCAGCCAAAAGTTGATGTCTTTTCCATGCAGGCTGTTGGAGCGGAGATGCTTGTGCGATGGCAGCATCCAAAACGAGGCTTGCTATTCCCCGATGAGTTTTTGGACATCATGACGGAGATGGGAAAACTCTCTTCTTTGACTTTTATGGCTTTAGAGGAGAGCTGTTCGTTTTTACAAAGCCATACCATAGAAGATACCATCTCCATCAATGTCAGTGTCAAAGAGCTTTTGCAAAATAGCTTCATAGAGCGCAGCATAGAGATAATTCAAAAATACAACGTAGCATTTGGGAAGATAGAGTTTGAAATTTTGGAAAATGATCTGATCGAGAAGTTTGATGAGATCATAAAAAATATAGAAAAACTCAAAAGCTACGGTATAAAATTTTCCATTGACGATTTTGGAACGGGGTACTCCTCTATGAGTTATTTACGAAAACTGCCTGTTGAGAAGTTGAAAATAGATCGCTATTTTATTTGGAATCTTGATGATGAAGCAAACAGAAAACTTGTAGCAATGGTAATAGATGTTGCGAAGTCGTTTGGATTTAAGATTGTTATAGAGGGTGTGGAGACAGAAGAGCAGTTGGATTTCATTCGTAAAAACGGAGCGAAATATTTTCAGGGCTATCTCTTTAGCAAGCCTGTTCCAAAAGAGGAGTTTTTAAAGCTGCTTGGCATATAGCCAAGGCTTTTTAGCTAAGCGCTCTCTCAAGAGAAAATGCACCGTCAAAGAGAGTTTGCTCATCGTAGGGTTTGGCAATGAGCTGTAAGCCAACGGGAAGCCCTTCAGCATTTTGCATAACGGGGAGTGAAAGAGCAGGTAAGCCGGCAAGGTTGACGCTGATCGTATAGAGGTCGCTGAGGTACATCTGCATAGGAGATGCAAGCTCACCAAACTTTGGAGCAATCGAAGGTGTTACGGGAGCAAGAATCAAATCGACCTCTTCAAAAACTTTTTTGTACTCCTCTTGAATCAGATGGCGGACTTTTTGTGCTTTGACGTAGTAGGCATCGTAGTAGCCGCTGCTAAGGACAAAGTTGCCAAGCAAAATTCGTCGTTTTACCTCGTCGCCAAACCCTTCACTTCGTGTATTGACATAGAGGTCGTGAATGTTGTTTGCTTCGGCTCTTTTCCCATAACGAATGCCGTCGTATCTGGCAAGATTGGTTGTCGCTTCGGCAGTTGCCGTTATGTAGTAAGCGGAAATGTCATATTTGGCATCCATTAAAGAGACTTCGACAATCTCATGCCCCTCGCTTTTAAGTGCTTCTATGGCTTTGTCATACGCTTTTTGTACATCCGTAGTCGCTTCACGAAGATGAGAAGGGAGTGTAGCTATAGTCAGTTTTTTTTGATTGTTTGGCTCTATAGAGACTTTGTCGTCGCGCTGAGCGTTTGTGGAGTCTTTTGGGTCACTGCCGCTTATGATGTTATACAGTATGGCGGCATCTTCGACATTTTGTGTTATCGGTCCTATTTGGTCAAGGCTGGATGCATAGGCTCCAAGACCGTAGCGGCTCACTCTACCATATGTAGGTTTCATGCCGACGACACCGCAGTATGCAGCAGGCTGGCGAATACTCCCTCCCGTATCGCTTCCAAGAGCGGCTATGGCAATACCTCCGGCAACCGCAGCGGCACTGCCGCCACTGCTTCCACCGGGAACACGGGAGTGATCTTTTGGGTTGAGGGTTTTACCGTAGCAGCTGC
>JALWLR010000175.1:0-1188 GCA_027084065.1 Helicobacteraceae bacterium
AAGCGAACAAAGGAATCGAAAATGATGAAGGAAACTTCAATGTCGGTGATGCCTATGTAAAGATCAAAAAACCATTCAATACATCTTTAATCAACTTCAAGCTCTACCGAGCAAAAATCGATGTTTCTAGAACAGAAACCGTCAAGTCTGCTCGCGTAATCGTCTATGATCGACCATACGTCGCTGATGCTGCCGCACAATACATCTCTTTTAACCGTCGAGCTTCAAATGTTCAGCTTTATGGTAATTGGAACAAAAAAATTCACTATCAAATCGCTGCAGGATCAGCATCTTCGCCTGATAAAATTATAGATGCAACCGGTTCCAAAGCTACAAAAGAGGGAGTGACAATCAACGAACAAAGCTTCTTTTTTGGTGGAAAAATCATTTTATCTCCATTTGATGGGTGGGAAGAGACAAAAAGAACAGAAACATATTTCGGACAAGGGAAACATTTTAGTTTCGGTGCTGCATACTGGGCTGTTCCAAAATTAAAAGGAACTACACCAAACGGAGCGACATTTGATCTTACCCGTACTTTAATAAATCTCGAGGCATCCGCTCACTATCATAGTTTTTTCATTCAAGGTGAATATTTCAAGTTTGGCGATATGGTCAAAGAGTGGACAGCTGCAACAAATGTACAAACAGGTAGCTCCACCGGCTGGTATGTAACTAGTGAATATGTCATGCCCCAACTCGCTTACATAGCTCCATTTGCCAGATATGAAAACTGGAATCGATATGACGATATGGATGGTTATGAGGTCACTTCAAAACTAGCGGGTATTAACTGGTATTTAAGGGGCAATACAACCAAAGTCGGTTTTGTCTATCAAAAAGATGAGTACGGCGTAAATACTGGTAACAAAGATGTTACCTCAATTCGTGTGACATCACAATTCTTTTTCTAGCATTTCTTCCGCACTTAAGTGGAAGGAATATTAGTAGGCACTGACAGAATAGGCACAAAATATGCTTATTCAAAGTCATGAGACCAAAAGAATGCAAAAAATGTCAATCGACACATATAGTCAAAGCAGGATTCAAGAAGTTGACTGATCGAAAAGTCCAAAGATACAAATGCCAGGAGTGTGGATATTATTTCACAAACCAAGAGAAGTTTAATCATCTTCCAAAAGAGAAAATAGAGCTGATTCACAGACTGTACGAAGAGAAAGGAGAACA
>JALWLR010000175.1:1198-3621 GCA_027084065.1 Helicobacteraceae bacterium
AAAAATAGCACGTATTCTCGGTATTTCTCTCGCAGCTGTACAACATCATCTCAAAAAAAAAGATGAAAGAGACAGTTGAGTTTTATCAAGAGAGTATTCAAAGGATCAAAAAATTCCTATCCTTTGAGTACAGCGTTATGGACGAGCTCTATACCTTTATTACATCAAAGTCGAACAAAAATGGCTTGATTATCGTTTGGCTATCTTCTTCAATGCTAAAAATTTGGGTTTATATGGCTAATTTGTCAGTGCCTTTTTATTGCAGTATTATACTTACTAACTGACAATTTTCAATGTCGTATAGGCTTCTTGAAGGAGTTGAAATTTTTTAGTGTAGTAATCGACCATATAGGGCTCTTCTGCGATGATTTTATCTGGATGATAGATTTTGACAAGTTTTTTGTAACTTTGACGAATGACATCCCGACTCGCTCCAACAGGACACTCCAAAATAGTGTAGTATTTTTTCTGCTCATTTTCTTCGCTCTCTTTGCAAAGATCGCCAAAACTGTAAGAAGAGAAGTCACTATAGAGTGTACTTAAAAAGCGGTTGTCGTAGGTGTACTGGATCTCATAATGAAGAATATGCTTTTTCCCCATAGCACGCTCAAAGCGCGATTTAGCCTTGAAAGAGGAGACATCCAAAACCATCGACTGATCCGTCCCCCGTTCCATGTAGACGTTAAGTTGCGAACGAAAATAGGTCATAACCCAGGAGTTTGGCTTAGGCAGAGATATAAGAATCGTGTTTTTATCGTAAGCATAGAGATTGACTTTGACTACTTCCGGTAAATGGAGTCTATCAAGCTCTATCTTTATAGGATAGTTTCCAAATTTTAAAAGAGAGCGTAAAAAGAAGGTATGATCGAAATCATGTGTCTTAGCATGATGATGCGAGAGGGCTTTGATGAACTCCTCACGCACCTCTTTAAGTGTGTCGTTTCGAAAGACAAGCACCGATTTTGGTAAAAAGAGCATATTTTTTGCATGATGATTTAAAAATTCAATCATCCATGGCTGATTGAGTGTTTGGAAGTCGCACCGAACAAGAATCAAATTGTTTTGTAAAACGATCTCCATCTTCTGCTCTCTTTTTTCGGATTTAGTTTTTTTCAAAAAGCAAACTGTGTTCCAACCTAAAAGCTTCTCTTTTAAACCTCCCCGTCACAAAGGACAATGATCTTTGAAGCTCTTGATATATCTTTCTCTTTTGCATCAAAAATGACATGATTTTTTTCATCAATAACACCCAAATAACTCATCTTGTTTTGAACCAGAGTACATTTTAAAGAATCCAAATCCATTGTAGGGATCTCTTTTTTATCTACGAAATTGATTTCTGCACCATCCTTGCTCGTCATCTCTGCTATGACAGCGCTGAGGGCAAGCTGATTTGAAATCTGTGTAATATAACGAGAAACAAGCAGATGAGAGAGAATCGTATTTTCAAAACCGATGTTGATAAGATGCTCTGTCATCAAAGCATCATCGACAATAAAAACAAAACGGTGCATCTCTTCATACGAATATTTCGTAGAAAGATAAAGTGCTAGTCTATACATCCTCTCATCGTCAAGATTCAGTACAATAGTATCGACGAAGTTCTCGCCCTTTTTTAGTTTCGCATCGAAATAGTCACGATTAAAAAGCTCTTCATATGGTGGATTTTCATAGAGAATTTTTGACTCTTTCTCATCCAAAAATCCTCTTAAATGCACTTCTCTCTCCTCTCCGATTACAAGAATTTTACGCACAAAGGTCTCTTTTGGCTGCACTATGGCGTGAATGTTTTGCATGTTGCATACACTTCTTTTCTCTCCAAGACGAATGGCTTCTTTGTTTTCTGCTATGAAAATGACCCAGTCCCCTTTTTTAATCGGTTCTTTACATGCATTAAGCAGCAGCTGAAACTTACCGTTATCATTGCGGCTAATCCCTATTAGCAGCCCCTCTTCTTGACGCATAACAACCTCATCGTAAAGCATGTTTTCTTCTATACCCACTGCATTTGGGTCTACAAAGTAGATCTCATGCCCCTCAAATGTCAACAGCTCCTCCCACACTTTGTAAAAGTGCATATCGATAACGGAGAGGTTCAAAATATAAGAAAGAATCTTCTTGGGTGCTATAGGAAAGAACAAACCGTCAGTCGTACGCTTTAAAATCTCCTCAATATAAGCTGTTTCGGAAAACTCGACAATCGCTTTGACGGGAGTAAGCGCTTTTCTTTTCTCTTCGAAATAACTGCGCAAACGTTTGTTGTTCACAAGCATGTTCGTTATACGGATATTCAGATTGTCACTT
This sequence comes from Helicobacteraceae bacterium, assembly GCA_027084065.1. Classification (GTDB taxonomy): domain Bacteria; phylum Campylobacterota; class Campylobacteria; order Campylobacterales; family Sulfurimonadaceae; genus S012-15. Next base: position 3,503 of record JALWLR010000175.1, read on the forward strand.
TCAAAATTGGAAACATCTTCCTCTTTTTTCAAAGTGATCAAAGCAAATAGTGCATCCACAGAGAGTTCGAAATAGCGCTCCATCCACAACACTTCCCCATATCTTACATAAATCTCAAT
>JALWLR010000176.1:0-372 GCA_027084065.1 Helicobacteraceae bacterium
GTCCTTTTTCTTCCCATCGTTTGATCTGATCTTTGAACTTTTTACTGGTATGGATAGCTGCATTGTCAAGAACAACAACTGTCTTTTTTATAAGTGTTTCCACAAATAGATTGAAAACTTCAATAACGACGTCGGTATCGACTTTGTCGTAAGTAGTTGAAGCGAAAAGCTTTGAGTTGTTTATATTCAAAAATCCCAGTACATTGAGATTTCTGGACATCCTTGCCGGAATACTTATCGTTTTACCGATTACAGACCAAACATAGGGCAGATTTGGAGTGAGACTAAATCCACTTTCATCGAAGTAGTAGAGATCGACAAAACCCTTTTTGGCGAAGTTCTCCAAACTCTCTAAATCTCTCTTTTTCGAAT
>JALWLR010000176.1:382-3610 GCA_027084065.1 Helicobacteraceae bacterium
CCCTTTTATAGCTTAAACGCAGTGTTTTTTTAAAAAGTTTTTGAAAGTTTCGTAACAAATATCGATATTGATCTCTTCAAGTGTTAGTGCATACGCTTTTTTTGGCTGATTGGGATAGCGTTCAATATACTTTTTCACGACCTCCTTATCTTTTTGGAGTAAAAGTTTCGTTTTTCTCCCTCTACCACTTCTTGGTTTGAGAGATGCTATCTCTCTTTCTTTGAAATCTTTCAACCATAAAAATACAGATCGTTGTGTTATCTGCAATACCGTAGCTATCTCTCGCGTTGTATAACCTTCGTGAGACAGCAACAATGCATGGGAGCGCCGTCTCTCCTGTAAACTTTTTCCATACTTACTTAGATGCTTTAATTCTCTTTACAAAAATTTGATATTTAACTATAATTGTAAATACGCTTATAGGAGAAAACAGTATGAAAAGAGCCATAAATGTAAGATTGGAAGAAAACATTATTTTAACACTGGAAAAACTCAGCAAGGACTTTCATACAACTAAAACAGATATAATCGAAAAAGCGATACAAGCTTTCTCAAAACAAAAAAATAAAAATAAAAATAATCTAATGCAATTTGCCGGTACGCTTGATGCCCACAATGCAGATGCAATACTTGATACAATAAAAAACGACAAACAATCAAAAGATTTTAAAGTCGATTTCTAATGATAGTAGACAGCGATATTTTAATCTACTTTTTAAAAGGCGAGAAAACGGTTGTTCAAAAACTTCTTAATATCCCAGCCGATGAACTCTACACGACAAGGATCAATTATACAGAACTTTTGTATGGAGCATACAACTCATCCCATGTTGAAAAGAACTTAGAACGCTTTAAAGCTTTTCTCGATCAGTTTACGATTTTAGAGTTTGATGCAAAAGCGAGTAAGATATTTGCGAAAACAAAAGTGAAACTCAAAAAAGAGGGGAATATTATCGCCGATATGGATTTGATGATTGCATCGATTGCTATAGCGAACGATCAGCAGCTTGTATCGAACAACCAGAAGCATTTTAGAAAAATCCAGAATTTAAAATTGGTTGACTGGTTTGGTTAGCTATATGACTTTTTATTCTCTGTAAGATGTTGTTGTGTTCTGATTTCCTCAATCTCTAGTGGATTATTGGGTAGATAGGAAAAGTTGTAGTGGCATCTGTTAGCTCAAACAGATCCAGACATTAAAGCAAGTTTTGAAGTTTATGAGAGTATAATTTATCATTTTTTATTGAGGATAGTTTGTGATAACACAAGAAGATATTGAAAAATATATCGAAAAGATACCGCCGGCTCCAAAAGTTGTGCAGCAGACAATCAGGCTTTTGCAAGCAGGGGAACTTTCCAAAGCTGCAAAAACAGCTATGCAGGATAAAGCATTGAGTATCTACATGCAAAAACTCGTCAACAAGCCCATTTACGGTTTTCGTACAGAAGTGACGGATGTAACGCAAATTTTTACAATTCTTGGCATTGGTGGAAGTTTGCAGGCGGTATATAGTTATTTGATGAATATTCTCTCGCCTGATGAGTGGCATTTCTTTCAGATGAATCGACAGCTTTTTTGGGATCTGCAGGCGGAACTGACTGCATTATGGAACAAAATACTCAAACACCTCCATAAAGAAGATAGAGAACTTGAAACAGCCATAACGCTTTTGCCTTCGAGTATGATAGTCGCTGAAGCGCTCTTTCGTGAGCATAAAAAAGATGTAGAACTCATTCGTATGACAAAAGATTTGGACTTAAGCACCATTTTAGAGCGTTTAAGCGGATACACACTGTTTGATATATCGGCGATGATTGCAAAAAAGTGGGAAATGCCGCAGGAGATAGTAAAGATCGTACTTGCCGCTTCGGGTAAACCGGCAAAAGTAGAGGAAAGAGTTTCTTCAGCGGGAAAATGGATGCATCTTTTACTTTTTTACGTTCTTTCTCAGCCGCGTTTTATCGAAGCTGGACTGAATGACTTTATAGAGTTCAATGTGGAGTATGTTGAAGATATTTACGAGGAGTTTGGCGAAATAATGGAGATAGAAGAATGAGAGCAGTCGTTAAAAACGGCATAGGCGTCTTTAATCCTCAAGGTTTTTTGGATGGAAACAGTGCATCTGTTTTGCTAAGTGTCGAAGATATTGAAGCGACTTTGAAACTGCATGTAGACATGATTCTCGTCTCGTTGAAGCGGGTTATATTTTTCAATCGCAACGGGTTGGATCAGTTTGTCAAACTCTTTACAAAGGTTCGGCAAGAGAAGCACATTATCGTCGGTTTTTGTGATTATGATCAAAAAAAATTCGAAGCAATTCGCAAATTTTATGCAAAAGAGATGATATTTTCCTTGTTTAAAAATTACCAAATAGCGGAGCTCTTCTCCAACGGTTTTAACAACAGAAATAAAAATGTCCTTGTCTATAGTGAAGACAAGTCGCAGCGAGCGGCGATGGCAATAGAGCTGCACGACAGAGGACATAATCCGATAGTCGCACAGACATGGCAAGACTTTTTGGAAAAAAAAGCGAAAAAAGATGCTTATGATGTCATCATAGAAAATAGCTACCTTGGAGATATGGGGCAACAAGTCGCCGCGCGAGTGACGGCAAACGCGGTTATCTATACACTCAGTGGCTTTTTGGATAATGAAATTGCGAACAAATTCAATCTTGATTATCATAACAACTCCCTTAATGTAGGATTTCGTCTTTTTATATTTGATGCTTACAAAGTTGTCAGCATGAACATACATGCGTTGAATTTTTTTGCACGACTCGCATCCTCGGCAGCAGAGTATAATGCAACGATCTGTTTTGTAGGTATGAGCTTTGAGAAAACACCCGTGAAGTTCAAAGAAGAGCTTGAAGATGCCGGAATCATGTTTTTCGATACGATGGACGATATACTTGGAAACAAAGAGTTGCTTGCCGAACTAGGTGCTTCAAGTGCCGCAGTAGTAAAAAACAAACGTTTGCTGACAAAACAGATAGTTTCGCAGCTTCCCCGTTTCATCGATGCGGTTGTGGAAACACTGGAGATGATGACTAATTCTCAGGCTGTAAAAGAGCAGGCAAAAGTTGAGAAAATCATTCTGATGCAGGAAAAAGATCTGTTGGCGAGTTCTATCGGTTTTTATGGAGATATTGACGGAATGATCGTGTTGATTTTTCCAAAAGAGATAGCAAAAAAAGCGTGCGAGTTGCTCATAGGAGAGGAGACCAA
>JALWLR010000177.1 GCA_027084065.1 Helicobacteraceae bacterium
AGATTGTCTGGGATAAAGATGCTGCTATGGGTTCAGCGTACCATGAGCAGGATATTCGTCCAGAGCTTCAAGAAAAAGCGGAAGAGTACAGAGAAAAGATGATCGAAGAGATCTCTTCATGTGAAGCAAACGAAGACCTCATGGAAAAATACATGGAGGGCGAAGAGCTTACAACAGAAGAGATTATGAGAGGTATCAAAAAAGCCACTATCAATATGGAAATCGTTCCTATGACATGTGGTACGGCATTTAAGAACAAAGGTGTACAGACACTCCTTGATGCTGTAGTTGATTATCTTCCAGCACCAACGGAAGTACCACCGATTCGTGGTACAAGAATGGACAACCCAGACGAAGAGGTGTTTGTAGAGTCTACAGATGACGGCCCGTTTGCTTCACTTGCATTTAAAATTATGACCGACCCTTTTGTAGGGCAGCTTACTTTCATCCGTGTTTATCGCGGTAGCTTGGAAGCAGGTTCTTACACACTCAACTCTACAAAAGAGAAAAAAGAGCGTGTTGGGCGTATTATGAAAATGCACGCTATTAAACGTGAAGAGATTAAAGAGATTTACGCAGGTGAAATCGGTGCGGTTGTCGGACTAAAATATACGACAACGGGAGATACACTCTGCTCCGAAGAGGATAAAATCGTTCTTGAGCGTATGGAGTTCCCTGAGCCTGTTATTTCTGTTGCGGTTGAGCCAAAAACAAAAGCTGACCAAGAGAAGATGGGTATCGCACTTGCAAAACTTGCGGCGGAAGATCCAAGCTTTAGAGTTCACACTGACGAAGAGACCGGTCAGACTATCATCTCCGGTATGGGTGAGCTTCACCTAGAGATCATCGTTGATCGTATGAAGCGTGAGTTCAAAGTTGAAGCAGAAGTAGGTGCACCACAAGTTAGCTACCGTGAAACTATCAAAAAACCGGTAGAGCAAGAGTACAAATATGCAAAACAATCCGGTGGACGCGGTCAATTCGGTCATGTTTATCTTAGAATCGAACCTGTTGAAGCGGGTGACGGCTTTACTTTCGTCAACGAAATCAAAGGTGGTGTGATTCCAAAAGAGTATATCCCTGCAGTTGAAAAAGGGGTCGAAGAGGCTATGCAAAACGGTGTACTTGCAGGTTACCCTATAGAAGATGTCAAAGTAACACTTTATGATGGTTCATACCACGAAGTCGACTCCTCTGAGATGGCATTTAAACTTGCTGGTTCTATGGGCTTTAAAGAGGGTGCAAAGAAAGCGGACCCTGCAATACTTGAGCCTATGATGAAAGTCGAAGTGGAAGTTCCTGAAGAGTACATGGGTGATGTTATCGGCGACTTGAACAGAAGACGTGGTCAGGTCAACTCCATGAGTGATAGAAGCGGAAACAAAATCGTTGATGCTTTCGTACCACTTTCTGAAATGTTCGGATACTCGACAGACCTTCGTTCAGCTACGCAAGGTAGAGCGACATACTCTATGGAATTCGATCATTACGAAGAAGTTCCAAGAAATGTAGCTGAAGAGATTATCAAAAAGAGAAACGCATAAGTTTTTCATTCTGCATGTACCACTTTGGTACATGCAAAACATCTTTCAATTTAGGAACATCATGAAGTTCTTTCTCCTTTTTTCAATTCTTTTTCTTTCTACTCTTTTTGCAGCCAATCCATCCATATATGCCGCACTCGGCGATAAACTGTATGATAACGCTTTTAAAGTGAAAAATCTAAAACAATTAAGCGAATACAAACCATTCGAGCAAAAAATCGATGATTATCTTGATGAGCTTGAAGAGGCAAAAAAACTGGGCTTTGCTATAGAAAAGGGGGAGAGACCCGATGCGGCAAAAGCATACCTTGAAAAGTTAAGAAAACTTGCAAAAACAAACGACTTCTTTCTCCGTAGTGCAAATGCGGTATTTGAGAAGGGATTGCAAAAGGGAGATGTGTATTTGGTTATGATGATGCTTGATCTTGGCATTGTAGATGCACAACGTTATAAACGGCAGTTGTTGGATTTTTATAATCGCCACAAAGGGAGCTTCACTCCAGAGGGTGTGTATTTGGAGCTTTTGCGGCAAGAAGCGAAAAAAAATGCCAAAATGAGTGATGAAGAGTATGCTAAGCTGAAGCGTCTCAAAGAGCAGGAGAAGATTAAAAAACTGCGAAAAAAGGATAAAGAGCGACAAGAGGAGCTGCAAAAACGTCTTGAGCAGGAGTTGAAGATGAAAAAACGGCAAATCGAAAAAGAGCAGCTACGCCAACTTCGTCAAGAAGAGTTATCAAACTAGTTCCACTCTACCTCCAAAAAGTCGTTGGGTCTGCCGCGCAGTGTTAAGTAGGGCTTGTAGTCCGCTTTATAGGCAAGACTCGGACACCCCTCTACATAGTACCCAAGATAAATCCAGCGCAATCCCCGCTCTTTTGCCATAATGATCTGATAGTAAAGTGAGAGTTTGCCAAGATTGTACTTTGCGAAATCGGGATCGTAGTAGAAGTAGATGGAGGAGATCCCCTCTGGGAGTATGTCTATAAGGTCTACACCTATGAGTTTTTCATCGTAAAAATAGAGAACCTCATAACCGTAGTCGTATGCTCCATCAACAAAGGAGTTGAAGTAGCCGTTGTAGGTCACTTCATGATAGTCCCAACCGTTTTTTTTCTGCTTGAATTTATGATACTTTTTGAAAAGCTCAAGATGCTCATAGGTTATGTTTGGTTTTTGAATGCGTATTTGAATATCTTTTGCTTTGCGAAGAACCCGTCGTTTCGATTTGCTCCACTCGAAGTTCTTCACATCTATTTTTATGCTTTGACACTCTATGCAAGTAGCGCAAATAGGACGAAAATACATCTTGCCAAAGCGCCTATATCCCATCTCTATAAGGGTATGGTTACACTCTTTGGAGCAGTTGTCTATAACTTTGTAGTGGAGTGTCTGCTCTTTGCCTTCGAGGTAGGAGCATTTGTCCTGATGGAGAAACTCTTTTACCAGATTCATTTACGCTTTGTTTTGCGCTATAAGCACGTCTTCTATTATTTTATCCAAATCTCCGTCTAAGATGGCAGAGACGTTACTGTATGCCTCTTTGCTTCGGTTGTCCTTGACCTGCTGATAGGGTTGCATAACGTAAGAGCGTATTTGGTGTCCCCATCCTATCTCGCTTTTTGGAATCCCGTCTGCTTCGGCTTTTTGCTCTTCGAGCTTGAGTTCATACAGACGTGATTTAAGCATTTTCATGGCTGTCGCTTTGTTCTTGTGCTGACTTCTGTCGTTTTGGCACTGTACGACGATACCGGTTGGAATGTGCGTGATACGAATGGCGCTTTCTGTCTTGTTGACATGCTGTCCGCCCGCACCGCTTGCACGATAGGTATCGATGCGAATATCCTTATCCTCAATGACTATGTCTATGTTGTCATCTATTTCAGGAGAGACCATGACGGATGTAAAAGATGTGTGACGTTTTGCGTTGGAGTCAAATGGAGAGATGCGTACCAGTCGATGGATGCCGTTTTCCGTTTTGAGGTATCCGTAGGCATTTTCCCCTTTTATGAGAATGGAGGCATCTTTGATGCCTGCCTCTTCGCCTACTTGGTAGTCTA
>JALWLR010000178.1 GCA_027084065.1 Helicobacteraceae bacterium
GATAGACCTCGGCGGAACACTCAGTGGTGAGCATGGCATTGGACTTGCCAAAGCTCCTTATATGAAAATGGCATTTACCGATGCCGAGATGAATCTTTTCAAGGCCATTAAAAAAGCGTTCGATCCAAACAATATTCTCAACCCCTCAAAAATGGGGCTTGACTAAAACTACCAAAACGGCGAGAACTAGAAATTCCCGCCGTTTCGAAACTCCGCTATTTCCGTCTCGACCATCTCATCGATCATGATTTTGAAAAGATCTTCGATCATGTTGGGATTGACACCGAGCTCTATGGCTTTTTTTCTTGCATTTTGCATAACCTCTTCGATTCGCTCCGGTGACTTGACCTCATCGACGCTTGTTTTGAACTTTGCTGCTTGTTTGATGTAGGCGTTTCTTTTGGCTATGAGCTTGACTATCTCCTCATCGATTGTATCGACCTCTTTGCGTAGCTCCTCTAGTGTGTTGCATTTTTTCATAATTTTCTCCTCGTTTATGCGAACTTTTTTTGTTTGTTAACACTCTTGTAACATTTTGTGTGTATAATTTTAGCACGATTCTCCTTGTATGGTCTTTGTTTTTACAAAGACTCTACATTTACTCAAACTCCCCCGATTTTTTCAAAATAGCTATCTCTTTTTTGAGCTTCTCTTTGACTCTTTGCGAATGTGAACGTGCTAGCTCTACATGCAAAACATAGAGTATCGCCTCTTTGTAACCATACATGCGAAAACGCTGGAGTGCGGTTTTGAGTGTCTCATCGTCACTGTGCGTACCTAGCAAATAGAGCTCTACAAGCATCGTTTGTGGATTTTTCTGCTCTTTTAGCGCTTTGTTCGCCGCTTGGAAATCTTTGTTTATGAGTGCTTTGGCAAAAGTTCTGTAGCGTTTTGGCAAAGCCTCTATATGGACATTGGCATACTTTTTATGCACCAAAGCATCGTAACTTGCAATTTTTGGCGAAGTGTGGATGGATTGGAGCTCTTGATACTCTTTACATGCAGAACTCTTTTTGTAGAGTATTTTCTCCAGCGTACATGCTCCCAGCATAACAGATGCCATCCGTTCAAAATCGCCACCTTCGGCGGCATAGCTTCGTGCTTGGTTTAGCTCATGCTTTGCAAGCAGTTTTTTTCCTTTGAGCGTATGCTCTTTGTAGCGCTCAAAAGCTTTGGCACTTTCACTCTTCCAGCGATCGGGTTGGGGGGAGCTAAAACAGCCTGCAAGCAGCAGTAAGAAGAAAACGCCTAAGAGATTTTTCATCATGGGAGCTCTACCTCTTTTTCTTCATTTTTTTGTATAAGTGCATCTATCTTTTCCATTATGGCATTGGTTTTTTCTATTGTTATTTGCATATTCTCTTGCAGCTGCGTTATGCTTTTGTCCGACTTGCCAAGGGAGAGAACAAGGGGCTGGAGAGTTTGCAGCTTGTGAAGCAAATCTTCTAAAATAGCGTTCAGTGTATGAAGAGATGCCGATGTCGGCTCTATAAGACGGGTATCGATAGAGGCGGTTATGTTTGCAATGTTTCGTACTATTTCTTTGCTTTGGCGGATTGAGTCGATGACTTCTTTTGTGGCATTGGCATCGCCGGTAAATGTCGTAATGAGCGAGTCGTCGTTTGCCAGTTTGGCGCTGAAACGCTCCAGATTGGACATGGTTTTGTTCAGAGAGGAGTTTTTATCCGCCATTGTCGCTGTGATGGTTTCGACATTTTCTATAATATGCAGTAGTTTATCCACAACGGGTTCGAACTTCGTTACAAGGTCGTTGATGTCGTCGGTAACTATGAGAGGAACGCGAGAGCCCGGTTGTAAAAAGCCGTTGTTGGCTGTTGCTAGGACTTCGATATGGGGTGCACCAAGCAAAGGACGTTTTAGTAGTAAATAGGTGTAGGGATTGATCCATTTTCTGTTTTTTTCTCCAACGGAAAAAACGGCTTTGACATGCCCATCATCAAGCAGCTCTATGGAGTCTATCGCACCGATTGCAAATCCTGAAAACTTTACCGGCATACCGATAGAGAGAGAAGATGCCGAGTCGGTTAGAAAGTAGTAGCTGTAGCGTTTTTCGAAAAAGCCTTTTGCATCGAGCAGCAAATAGAGAAAAATCCCAAAACTCACAAGAAAGAGAAATACGAAAATACCGACGGCTCTTTTCATTTTGTTATAGTGCATCCACACTCCTTGTAGTGAGCGAAGTTGGTGTGTGTATCGAGTATTATTATACTCTTGTTGTTATTTAATCTCTCTATATTATTGATAATTTCACACAGTGTCCCAAAGGTTTCTAGAAGCTGTAGAGGCGAGCGGATGAAGATCGTTTCAATATCGCACATAAGCGCTCTAATGATCATAACGTAAAAAAGCTCCTCTTTGGAGCAGCGGTTGCTTCGAAAATCGGCTATATGGGCAAGGTTGATTTTTTCCAGATAGGCGCGCGCTTCGTTTTCTGCTTCTATGCGGCTTTTTTTATGGTGTGTTTCTTGAATCAGTGCGATGTTCTCTTTCATGTCGAGGTTTGAGAGTAGAGGGGTGGTTTTATCCAGCAGCACATGTTCATGTTTTTGCATGTAGGTATCTATATCATCATAGTGCCGAAAAAGTTTTACAGTGATTGAAGGAGTAATGATGTCACCTCTATAACGAAAAGTGCTATGAATAGCTTGACCATCCCGTTTAAAACGGCGATGGGAATGGCGGTATAGCTGTTAAAAGCCTGCAAACCGCTGTAGATGGGAATGACCATCGTCACAAAACCAAACGCCACCCCTTTGAGTACCAAAATCAGAATGTCTTGCAACTCAATTGCATGTAGAAGCAGTAGCTTGTAGGAGTGTAGATCCATTCCAAGATAGAAATGCACGAACAAATAGCCGCTTGCAAGCATGATAATGGCAAAAAGTATCGAAAGCGATACCATACTGACTATACCGCTTAGAATGCGTGGCACGAAGAGATAGTCTATAATATCTATGCGATACTCTTTGAGGGTGTTGAGTTCGTTGTTGACTTTCATTGTGGCTATTTCGGTATTGACCGCCGAAGAGGAGCGAAGAGCGATAAGGAGTGCTGTAAAAAAGGGAGCGAATTCATCGACGGAAAAGGCGACGATGATTCTTCCTATGCGATCTTGGAGGCCATACTGTGCCGAGAGTGAAACGATAACGCCGATGATGATTGTCCCAAAAATAACCGACATCGCAAGAAAAAGCGGTAAAATTCCTACGGCGGTAAAGTAGATCTGTTTAATGAGTACCATAATCATCGCCGGATTGTACGAAGAGGGCAGAAGCATGTGCCAAAAACAGACTCCTATAAAGTGAAACACATCTCCAATCGAGCCCAAAAAGCGTAATGTCACATCTGCGATGCTTTCAAAAAACGCTTTCACGCAAACATCCTACTTTGGTTTTATCTGCTGTTTGGCAGCTTTTGGCAAGTGGGCAAAAGCCATATTTGTCTGCCCGTTTTTCCTCTCGCCGACATACTCCGTTACATCTACAGTCATATTGGAAGGATAAAAGCGCACCGCTTTGTAGCGTTTTTGTTCGATTTCGAAAAATATCTCTTTTTCTTGTAGA
>JALWLR010000179.1 GCA_027084065.1 Helicobacteraceae bacterium
AAATGCTCGTCCCGTTGTCAAAGCGGCATATGAGCGTGAAGCGGTCAATACCGTTTTTCAAGGGAGTGCAAGCGACCTCATCAAGCTTAGTATGAACAAAATAAAAAACAAAATCTCCAATGAGTTGCAAGATGCAAAAATGCTGCTACAAATTCATGATGAGCTCATTTTCGAGGTACCGGCTGAAAAAGCGAACGAGTATGGTACGCTTTTTAAAGAGATCATGGAAAACATCATGCCTTTGCATGTACCGCTAAAAGCGAGTCTCAACATTGGGCAGAATTGGCAGGAGTTGAAGTAGTGAAGAAGTATCTTATAACTTCTCGGTCGTTCTATACCGATACACCACCTGTTTTTCGCTCAATTTTACACGAGCGGCTGGCGAAGACACTTCCCGATTTCGTTCTTTACAGAGATCCCGTAGAGCCACGTTATGCAGAGATGGCGGAGTATGCACTTCAAACATGCCGTGCATTTGAAAATATAAAAGCCTTTTTGCACAAAGATGCAGCGCTTGCAAAAAAGCTCCATGCAGACGGTGTTCATCTTACTTCCAAACAGTTTGGTGAAATTGCACATGCAAAAGATCTTGGGTTGGAGGTCATTGTAAGTACCCACACGCTTGAAGAGCTTTATCATGTCAAAGAACTCGGTGCAGACTATGCGACATTTAGTCCCATTTTTTCTACACCGGGTAAAGGCGAGCCAAAGGGAGTAGAGGCTCTTAAAGCTGCCATAGAACAGGTCAATATGAAAATTTTCGCTTTAGGCGGTATTGTTACACCGGAGCATGTTCAACAAATCAGTAGTGCCTCTCCTTATGGATTCGCATCCATTCGTTACTTTTATGAGGATATCAATGGATAAGACAATTCTTTTCATTGTTGCAGCCCTTGGGCTCTCAACCGTTATCAACCTTATTTTAAAAAGGTTGAATCTCTCTTTGATCATAGGTTATATTGTAACAGGTACCTTTTTAGTTTACGCTCTTAATCTGCGTGAGTTTGTCCATTCAGAGGCACTGGAGGGAGTTGCCGAGTTTGGCATAGTCTTTTTAATGTTTACGATAGGGTTGGAAATTTCTCTTTCGAAAATGAACAAAATGAAAGAGATTATTTTCGTAAACGGATTTTTACAAGTTGGTTTAAACAGTGTAGTTTTGTTTTTGGCGGCATTTTACGGATTACATTTGGGGTTTATCGAGTCACTTATTTCTGCACTGGCTTTTTCGCTCTCTTCGACTGCAATTGTGTTGACCTTTTTAAAAAGCTCCAAAGAGATTCATACACCTTATGGACAGCGTGCAACGGGAATTTTGATATTTCAGGATTTGGCGGTTATTCCTATATTGATTTTGTTGGGTGTTCTTGCCAATGACGGAACACAAAGCGTTGAAAAAATCGTTATGGATACTGTGCTGAGTGCTACAGTTGTGCTGGTACTGCTTTTTCTTGTAGGTAAACAGCTTTTTACGTGGTTGTTGCATTTTAGTGCTTCAGCACAAACTGACGAGCTTTTTATGAGTTCGGTGCTTTTTATCGTCATTGCGGCGTCCTACTTCGCACATGCTATGGGGTTTACCTATTCGCTTGGTGCTTTTGTTGCGGGGATGATAATTGCTGAAACGAAGTACTACCATAAGGTCGAAGCAGACATAGCACCGTTTAAAGATATATTGTTAGGAACTTTTTTCATACTTATCGGTATGAAAGTAGAAATTGGAATCTTTTTTGAACATTTCGGTCTTATTATAGCTCTATTTATGGCAGTAGTGTTTCTCAAAACAGTTGTAACCTACTTGGCGTTGCGGTTGACGACTCCTTCGGATATTGCGCTGGAGACGGCACTTGCACTCTCTCAAATAGGGGAATTCGCACTTGTTATATTTTCCATAGCTTCAGCTACGAAACTCATAGGAGTCGAGTTTACAAGTATAGCCATGCTTGTTGTCATCTTTTCGATGATGATCGCTCCGTTTTTAATTCCCTATACGCAAAAAATCGTCTCCTTATTCATCAAAGAGACGCACTATCTTAGTGAAGTGGAAGATATAGGGGAGAGAAAAGATCATATTGTCATTTGTGGTTACTCCAGAGTGGGGCAGTATGTTCAAGAGCATCTTGACATGTACGGATACGAATACATCATAGTAGACAATAACCCAAAACTTGTTCAAGAAGCGCTTGATAAGGGACTAGAAGCCTACTTGGGCGATCTTTCCAAAACAACCATTATCGAAGCTTTGCATGTAAAAGATGCTGCAGCCATTATTATAACGCTTGACAATCCAGACATTAAAGCGATGATTGTCGAAAAGATTCTTCATGAAGACATCAACTCAAATATTATTGTGCAAATAGCATCGCAAGAGGAGCGTAAAAAACTCAAACATCTTCATATGCTCAATGCCGTTGATGGGGAAGTGGAAATTGCCAGAATACTTGTCGAGCGTGTTATGCAGTGTCAGCTTTCAGGCAAACGCTTCTTGTAACACTTATGTAACATTTGTTTTATAAACTTCTTCAAAAATTTCAGGAGAAGTTTATGAAGAAAATAGTTTTTCTCTCGTTTGTTGTAGCAGATGTCCTTTTTGCTCAAGATGTTTCACTTGACTTAGTCACTGTTACAGCTACCGGTTTAGAGGAAACAATTGTTGCACAACCTTTGAGTATTGATAAAAAATCAAAAAATGAGATAGAACTTGATCAAGTTGTTTTTCAAAAAGATCTACTCAACTCTATTTCCGGTGTACGTATAGAACAAACAGGTTCGGTTATAGGTCATATGACGGCAATTCGAATGCCACTCAATACAGGATCTTACTATCTTTTTATGCAAGATGGCATTCCTGTACAAAGTTCAGGCTTTTTCAATCATAACGGGCTTGCTTACACGACGTTTCAAACTGCAGACAATGTGGAAGTAATCAAAGGTGCAGGTAGTGCTTTGTATGGTTCGGATGCTGTTGCGGCAGTTGTCAATGTCAACTCTGTTGCCGCACCTGCAAAGAAAAAGGAGATTAAAGTACGTGCTATGGGTGGAAGCTACGGTTATGGAAGTGGCTTTGTCAGTGTAAGCGACAGTGATGAAAATAGCGGTTACCGTGCAAATGTTCATTATATGCATAGCGACGGTTGGAGAGAACATACTACTACCGATCGATTTGAAGCCAATTTTCGTTATGATAAGACACTCAATGACGATAACGATATAAAAGTGATATTCAATGCCTCAAGCACAGATGCAGAACAAGCCGACAGTTTTAATGATTACAAGTATATAACAGAAGGATCGACTAAAGCAAGTGACGATCCGGCATATTTCGAAGCACTTCAAAAAACTGATGTCAAACGTCAATTCGATTTTGCACGTATTTCACTAGAATGGGCAAACTACTCTGTAGAAGATATAGAGATAACGATGACTCCTTATATTCGGTATAATCGTAATCAGTATGTCGCAACATGGGAAAAGAATCTTCCAAGCAATGACAACAAGCTCACTACATTTGGATTGATAAATCGAAATACATATGAATCTAAACAAATGAAAATAGTATTTGGTTTTGACAGTGAAT
>JALWLR010000180.1 GCA_027084065.1 Helicobacteraceae bacterium
CGGATCCCCCTGACGTCCGCTACGTCCACGCAGCTGATTGTCAATACGTCGGTTTTCATGACGCTCCGTACCTATAATATACAATCCTCCAAGCTCTTTGACCTCGTCATTTACCTTGATGTCGACACCTCGCCCCGCCATATTCGTTGCGATAGTTACCGCACCCTTTTCTCCGGCATGCTTGATAATTTCGCCCTCTTGCTCATGGTTTTTTGCATTCAAGACGGTATGAGGGATTTTTTCTTTTTTCAGTAGCTGATGTAGTGCTTCGGACTTCTCTATGCTTGCTGTACCAATGAGTACCGGCTGCCCTTTTTTATGAAGCTCTTTGACCTTTTCTATAACCGCTTCAAACTTCTCTTTTTCTGTTTTATATATCAAATCATTATGATCTTTTCTTTGAACAGGAACATTTGTAGGTATGGAAATGACATCAAGTCCATAAATCTGTGCAAATTCCGTCGCTTCAGTCTGTGCTGTTCCCGTCATACCGGCAAGTTTGTCGTACATACGAAAGTAGTTCTGAAACGTAATATCTGCAAGTGTTTGGGTCTCCTCTTTTATCTCTACACCCTCTTTTGCTTCTAAAGCTTGGTGCAACCCTTCACTATAGCGTCTTCCCTCACTGAGTCTGCCCGTAAACTCATCGACTATAACGACTTCGCCGTCTCGCACGACATAATCAACATCTTTCTCAAAAAGATAATTCGCTTTGAGTGCATTGTCAAGCATATGAGGCAGGTTGGCATTTTCCGGGCTGTAAAGGTTTTCAACGCCAAAAAGCTCTTCAGCTTTGGTAATCCCCTCTTCAGTCAGCAAAACGACTCTGTCTTTTTCATCGACGGTAAAGTGCTTCTCCTTTTCCATCTGCTTGGCGACTTTGTCCGCTTTAATATAGTCTTGAAGATTTCGATTCGTAGGTCCTGAAATAATAAGTGGCGTTCTTGCTTCATCAATCAAAATGGAGTCGACTTCATCGACAATAACATAATTGTGCCCGCGCTGAACCATTTGCTCTTTTGAGTAGCTCATATTGTCTCGTAGATAATCAAAACCAAACTCATTGTTCGTTCCGTAGGTTATATCTGCGTTATATGCCTTTTTTTTCTCTTCAAAATCGTGAATACTCTCTAAAATGACACCTGTCGTATAACCCAAAAAACTATATAGCTTACCCATTTCGGTAGCATCACGCTTGGCTAGGTAATCGTTTACGGTTACTAAGTGTACCCCCTTACCGCTCATAGCGTTGAGGACTATAGGCAAAGTCGCAACAAGTGTTTTTCCCTCACCTGTTTTCATTTCGGCTATTTTCCCCTCATGCAACACCATACCGCCTATAAGCTGTACATCATAATGTCGCATACCAAGTACACGCTTGCTCGCCTCTCTCGTAATTGCAAAAGAGTCTTCTAAAACATCATCGAGCGTTTTTTTCCCGTCTTGCACCTCTTTTTTAATCTCTTCGAACGAAGCTTTGAGTTCATCGTCGCTCATTGCTTCATACTTTGGCTCAAGAGCGTTTATTTTATTGACACGTTTTTTATATTTTTTCAGTGCTCTGTCATTTTGCGTACCGAAAACTTTCCCAAGTACTTTTTGTAGCATCCCTTGCCTTTACATAATAAATGTTGAATTGCGCGCTATTTTATCATAGTAAAGATTATAAGTGACTTTACATGCAGAAAAAACGGCGGTTTGTGAACTTTGAGTATAATCCTTATAAAATTTCTAATAATGTGGGACAACTCAATGTGGACAAAAACTTTGCTTCTTTTTTTTCTGGCAACGGCACTCTTTGGAGAGATTCCTTTACGATTTTCCAGCTTTCAAGCTGATTTTGTCCAGCAGATAGACGACCAAGACAACAAAATCGTTAAGTACTACGGAAAAATCTATGCAAAAAAACCGAAAATAGCTTTGTGGCAGTATACACAACCCATCGTGAAAAATGTCTACATCAACGATGATGCAGTCGTTATCGTCGAACCGGAACTAGAACAGGTCATCATGAGAAAAATTCAGGATGATTTTGACATTTTCTCACTTTTAAAAGAGGCGAAAAAGGTGGGAAAAAACCGTTATGAAGCACACTACAAAGATACTCTCTTTACCCTCTATTTCGACGGAAAAAACATTCAAAAACTGCTTTATAAAGACAATTTCGGCAACCTTGTGACGATTACCTTTTCCAACCAAAAATACGACATCAAACTGGATCAAGAGATCTTTACTCCGAAATACTCAAAAGAGTTTGATCTTATAATGGAATAACATCGCGCAAATAGTGCGCGACCGCCTCCTCATCATTCGTTTTTTCCAGTACAACATCCGCACTCTCTTTGACTCGTTCATGCGCATTTTTCACAGCCACTGCCCTGCCCGCTTTAGCAAACATTCCAAGATCATTTAGACTGTCTCCAAAAACAGTTATATTATCTATATCTTTTTGCATGTAAGAAGCAACATCCTCCAAAGCGTGTGCCTTGTCCCCTTTTGGATGTAAAACAGTCAAAAACCAGCAATCAAAATAGACATCAGGAGAATTTTTTATCTCTATTGCATCGGCATACCGCTTTTGAAGCTCTTGCTCAAATATTTGCATCTGCTCTTTTGTTCCCATGTAGACAATTTTTAAATTGTTCTGCATAGGCTGTAGGTGTCCTGTTGCTCTAAGGCGGCTGTCGTTTTCATAGCTTGAAACCAGCTGCTTCTGGAAAGGATTCAAAAGCTTAGGGTACAAAAAACGCTCCTGCGTATGCTCCTTTTCAAATCCTACTATAAAGGGTTCTATTTCTAGAACTTTTCGTCCCGTTTCGATTATTTCGCCTGATAAAGAGCTATTGAGCGCATGAATGCGAATCGGCTTGGCATCTTTTGTCACTACCATCGCTCCATCGAGCACAATGAGCGGAGTATCAAGTCGCAATCCTTGTAAAAACTCCAAACTTTTTTTAAGACTACGCGCTGTTGCAATACCTAAAGGCACTCCCTTTTGCGCTAGCGCATTCCAGATCTCTTTGCTGAATTCGCCTACATGCAAATCGTTTTTTAAAAATGTTTTATCCAAATCGGTTATGAAAATATCAGCCATTTTTATTTTCTAAAAGTTCCAATTCATTTTCAAAGTAGATACTTTGTGACGGAAATGCAAAATCACTGCCGTTTTCTTGAACGATTTTGATTATTTTGAGATTGATATCTTCTCTGATTTGCAAGTACTCCTCCCAAACGGCAGTTGTAGTGAAAAGATAGAAAAAAAGATCCAAACTGCTAGCCCCGAATTCATCGAAGTAAACAAAAAGAGGGTCGTTATGAATTTTTGGATGATTGCGAAGCATTGTGCGAATATCGTTTAATATTTTTTGCATAACTTCGGGCTTTGTCGAATAGGTCAAACCTATACGCATTTTAATGCGGCGTCTGTCCCTTCTTGAAAAATTATCTACGGCAGAATTGGCGATAGTCGCGTTTGGAACGACAACGAGCCGCTTGTCAAAAGCACGTATTTTTGTCGTACGCATTCCAATATCTTCTACAATCCCCTCGACACTACCTATCTTAACC
>JALWLR010000181.1 GCA_027084065.1 Helicobacteraceae bacterium
TACTGTGCCTCTTTTTGGGGTATGTTGTAGCTAAGAACGACTGCACCTTTTTTGTTTTTGAGCCGCTTTTGGATCTGCTTTTTATCGATACCGGAGTAGATGCTAAAAAGGGCTATGAAGAGTTCTAATTTGTTTTTGTCGATGTAGTAGGTGTTGACGACGGCTTTGTAGAGTTTTTGGCTTCGTGCCACATGAAAACCGTCTGCTGTGATGATACTGCCTTGAATGGCTTTGGAGGTGCGCTGTATCTGCAACGAGGGGATCTTTTTTTCAGAAAGGATGTTTCCAAGCAAAACACCCAGCAAGAGCAAAAAAGCGAACACTAGAAAAAGAAAAAGGAGAAAAAACTGTTTGACCTGTTTTTGTGTTTGAATCATAAAAGGATTATAGCCGCAAGGCGCTCTTTTTGTACTTAAAAGAGAGAAGAAGTGGACAAAGAAACCATCTTTTTGGAAGATTTCTTTATAAAAGTGCTTAGAGCTCTTTTAGAGTTGTGTTCTGCTGAGCTCTTTGTAGGCGTTGAGCGCTTTGTTGCGTATCTCAAGCATCAGTTTCATGCTCGTTTCCGCTTTTCCTATGGCGATAGCTGCTTGATGGAGGTCTTTGACCTGTCCCGTTGCCAGATCCGCCATAGCTTTGTCCCCTTTTTCCTGCATTGTATTGACATCTTCCAAGGCGCTTTTGAGCTGGTCGGCAAATCCTTCGCCCGCCTCTTGTGTCTTGCCGGCTCCTTTTTGTTTAAAGAGTTCGGCTGTGGAGGGAGAGGCTATTTTGTCAATGCTGCTCATTTTTCGCTCCTGTATCAGCTAAAAAGATTGATGGCACTGTTTGCCATATCTTTCGCGCTTTGAAATGCGGCGACATTGGCTTGGTAGCTTCGTGTCGCTTCTACTAAATCGGCCATTTCGACAACCGGATTAATGTTTGGGTAGGCTACATAGCCGTTCGCGTCCGCATCGGGATGAGACGGATCGTACTTCATTTTCGGTTTGCTGTCGTCACGGACGATTTTATCGACTGTTACGCTCATTATAGCAGGATTTGGTGTCTTTCCCAACTCCCCCTCATCTAGCGGGTCGCTGTATCCAAGAGAGTTTTCCTCTTTTGCAAGTGCGTCGTTGAAGTAGCGTGCAAAATCGACAGCTTTAAAAACTACCTCTCTTCGTCTGTAGGGACCACCCTCTTCGGTGCGTGTGGTTTGTGCGTTGGCGATATTGGAGCTGATGACGTTGACACGTATACGCTGTGCGGAGAGTCCATACCCGCTTATGTCGAAACTGTTTAAAAAACCACTCATTCTCTTCTTCCTTAGCTTAGTTTGGCACTGGCATCGAGTACGGCGCGGAAGATGCCCGCTTGTTTTTTCATGCCGTTTACAAGCGCATTGTACATAATGGAGTTTTTCGCCATTTCACTCGTTTCTACATCCAAATCGACACTGTTTCCATCATTGCGTGCCATATGCCCGTCTCTGTAAAAAAGAGTAGCATGAGAGTCACTCGTTTGCGCAGATGGCTGCAGATGCTTTTCATTTGTAGCGGCAAGTTGGAGCTTGGTGGATTTGGAGCCAAATATTTCACGCTCTTTTTGCGCGAGCTTCTCTTCAAAACGAATATCTTTGGGTCTGTAAAACGGAGTGTCCGCGTTGGCGATGTTGGATGCTATCATATCTTGGCGGATTGCTCTGTAGTCAAGTGCTTCTTTCATTAGCTCGAAAGATTTCGTTATTTGTATCATGCCGTGACTCCCTCTGTCTTCATTCTGCATGCAAAAGCAATTTTCATACCAAGTTCACTGTTTTGATATTGTGAAAAAAAGTAAAAAACACTCTTTAACCATAACGAATTTTGCATATTTATCCTTTTTCAGCTTTTCTTAAACTTTTTTGTTTCATAATACCTTTAACGTTACTAGAGTAACGGGAAATTTATTTTAAGGAGTCTCTTATGAAAAGAGCTGGTTTTACTATGATCGAATTGATCTTCGTTATCGTTATTTTAGGTATTTTGGCAGCAGTCGCCATTCCAAAACTCGCTGCAACTCGTGATGATGCGAAAGTTTCTACCGAGCTTACGAACTTGGCGACTTGTATCAATGATGTTGGAAATGCATATACTGCAACAGGTACAGAAAATAATGATACAGCTTCTTGTAACGCTTTGAAATGTGCAACTGTAAGTATCGGTGATGATGATAAAGATGGTAACGTGACAGTAACGTTGACAAGCGATGACTATTGTGCGGCCGTCAAAACTGCAGCAGAGGCGAAAGATCTTAATGGTACACATGTCTTCGGTGGCACACATATAACCTACTAAGATTACTTCTCTTTGAGAAGATGCAATATGCATCTTCTCGTTCCTCTCATTAGCCCACTCAGTCTTTTTAAATAACTTCCTACCATTTTTATACAGTAAGAAAATTTGATTTTTGCAGTCATATTTGTTGCATTTAGAACATATTGTGTTATAATTGTATGGATTGTAATTAGGAAGAAAGTGATGGGAAGATGAAAAGAGATGGGTTTACATTGATAGAGATAATATTCGTTATTGTTATACTTGGAATCGTCGCTATGATAGCTGTACCGAAGTTCATGGCGACCAGAGATGATGCGAGGATGGTTGCACTTGCACAGAATATTGCAACAGGAGCGAGCGACATAGCATCCTATATGGTTGCAAGAGGGGAAGCGGATGACGATCTCTCAAAGATGTCGAACGCTCTGCGTTCTTTGGTAAATCGAGGAGAAGCTACGGTAGATACGGCAAACCGATCTATATCGGTAAAAGCCGGCAACGAGAGTGAGTGTATCACGATAGAGATCGTCAGTTCCAACAATGATGAAAATTTGACGTTGATTAATAAAACGACGAGCGATGAGGAGTGTTTGGTTCTGCAAAAGATGATTCCTGAAAATATTTATCCGATAGCTCTAAAAGGTGCAAGAGTTACCACAAATTAAGGATAAGAGATGAAAAAAAATGCTTTTACAATGATCGAACTTATTTTTGTTATAGTTGTGCTTGGAATCTTGGCAGCTATTGCCATACCAAAGTTTGCTGCCACACGTACCGATGCAGAGATCAGCAAAGGGCGTAGTGATGTCGCTTCTATTCGCTCTGCTATTATTAGTGAGCGTCAGTCAAGACTCATTAAAGGAGAGACCGACTTTATAGACAACGACACACTAAGTAGTGGAAGCGACAAGCTTTTTGACGGAGTCTTGATGTATTCCATAGTCGGAAAAGATGCCAGCGGACACTGGCGTGCAAAGAGCATTTCAGATGGAGAATACTACTTTAAAATAGGCGATACCGATGTTTTGTTCAAGTATGATTCCAGTAACGGTACTTTTACATGTAAAGATCAAAACTCCGGTCAAGCCGATAGTTACTGCTCCAAGCTCGTTGACTAAAGCAGCCCGTGCACTACTACTTGGTTGCCGTGCTTGGCTCCCCGCTTGAGCCTTTGACTTACCATAGTGAAGTTTTACTAAAAGAGGGACGCAAAGTTTTTGTTACGCTTCGCGGACGACAAGAGGCGGGTGTCGTTCTT
>JALWLR010000182.1 GCA_027084065.1 Helicobacteraceae bacterium
AACTGCTTGCAAAGCAAATTCAAATGCAACATAGTGATTATACACATAAAAATCCGCCTGCAGATCTTTAAAGTGCAGTCACTTTATTTCGACCTTGTTCTTTTGAAATATAGAGTGCTTTGTCCGCTGTTTGAATATCGGTATGCAAAGAGTGCTCTTTTTGACACTCCGTCACACCGAAACTGACCGTTAGTGAACCCACATCTTCGAAGGTGTGGGTTTCAATGAGTTTGCGCAGTTTTTCCGCCATGATTTTTGCTTCCTCTTTTGAGGTATGTGGAGCGATTATCATAAACTCTTCACCGCCCCATCTGCCAAAGACGTCACTCTCTCTAAGATGGGTGCGAATAAGCTTTGTCAGCTCTTTAAGAACTTTGTCACCGACTAAGTGGCCGTATTTGTCGTTGATCTCTTTGAAATGGTCGATGTCGAGAAGGATAAGACTGCATCTTTCATCGTTACGAAGTAGTCTGTAGTGCTGTTTTTGCAAGACTTTATCGATGTAGAGTCTGTTGTTGATTTGAGTCAAAGAATCGGTAATGGAGAGTGTTTGGAGTTTGAGTTCCTGCTCTTTTATGGCGGTAATGTCGTTGAGATAGCCGACGAAGTTGATAACCTCTCCCTCTTCATCTCTTACTATGACGGTGTTGTCATGAATCCATTTCGTTTTTCCATCTTTGGTTATGACTCGATAGGGATCATGAGTGAAGAAGTAGAGCCTTTTTTCTATTGCTTCATTTACCTCCTCTATGACATGAGGCAAGTCGTCAGGATGGATGCATTCTGCATAGGTAATTTTAGCCTCCATAAACTCAAGCGGTGTATAGCCAAGAAGTTTTTCGACACTTTTTGAGACATATTCGACACTCCAGTGTTCGTCGTTGCGCCATTTAAATAAAACTGCATCACCTAGATCGAATAAAGAGAGCAGAATGTTTTGTTCATGCGTACGCTGCTCTATGATCTCTTCCAAAGAGGCATTTAGCTCTTGGAGTTCACGTGTTTTGTCCTCTATGCGTTTTTCTAGATCTTCATTGGCTTCATCGACTCTGTTTTTGAGTTTGGCATAGGGCTTGGAGAGGAAAAAAGAAATAGGAATGGAGAGTAGCAAGATAACCAGTGTCATGCCGAAAAATTTTGTATAGAGTGTTTTGTGATTGCTTTTTAAAAACTCGTCTGTCGGTTCGATGATAAGTGTGAGTTCATCCGGTGTATGAAGCTCTAGCTTTGCGGCATAAAGGGAGTTGGAGAAGTACTCTTTTTGAGTAAGTATTTTCTGTGCGTTTTTGAAAAAATCCTGCAGTTTTACATGTGGCTCTTTATAGCGGCTAAAACTGTACTGCGGGTTTGGGTGTAGAATAAAATAGCCATCTTTATCGACAATGTAGGTATTGTAAAGTTTAGAAGAGTGAAGTTGTTCGAGAATCTTTTTCATAAAAATGTTCATTATGAGAACGCCCACTTTTTTTTCTTCTTTATAAACGGGTGTGCCAACACGGATTACAGGCTTGTAGGGTTTTTCAATGAGTCCATATTCGACATTGAGATCGATATGAGAGAACCAAAAGGCATCTTTTGGCAGTGCGGCAACTTCTTGAAAGTAGTAACGCATTTTTTTATTTTGGAGTTTGTCGTAGGTAAGGAGGTAGGGTTCTGCGTAGCAGATGTTACGATCGACTCGAATGATCTCATCTCCTTTAAGGTTAAGCAGACGAAGTTGCATTATGAAATTATCAGAACGTGCAATGCTTAAAAAAAGGTCTTCTACTGTTGCATCGGTATAACCATTGCGATCAAGATGCTTTTGAAATATGTAAGATTTTTTAATGGCGTCAAGTTTCGCTTTGACATTGTCAAGATAAAATTTCAAAAGATTTTTATCTTTTGCGAACTGACTTTTTGCATTGTCCATGATGATGTTTTCAATGGAGTTTTTGGAGTAGCTAAAAGCTATAAAAGCAGTAGATGCTACTAAAACGAGACCATAGATAAAAAAAGTCAATAACAATTTTTTGCGAAAAGTTAGTTGCAATGTAAACTCCGATAAATCCGATAAAGAAAAGAGGATATTTTGATGTTTTATTATATGATTTTTTCCTATAAAAACAGTTTAAATAGTAGGAAAAATTATATCATATAATAAATATAATCAAATAGAATTATTGTATAATTGTATAATATCTATTTGAAAATAAGTCAAAAAGGCATTCTAGAAGAAGGCAGAACGTTTTTTTTATAATACTTTATAGACCAATACTGCTACAAAAGGTTTTGAAATGAAAATACGAGTCTATTACGAAGATACGGATTTAGGCGGTGTCGTCTATTATGCAAACTATTTGAAGTTTTGTGAAAGAGCACGAAGTGAGCTTTTTTTTCAAAGAGGATTGCTGCCTTACAATGATGATGGGCATTTTTTTGTAAAAGATCTGCATGCGACATATATTCAAAGTGCAAAGTTTGCAGATATTTTAGAGATAAGTACCCGTTTGGTACAGATGAAAGCGGCTTCATTTCTTTTACATCAGGAGGTTTGGAAAGAGGAGCAAAAGCTTTTTGAGATGGATATTACACTGGTGCATGTAGATTTTGAGGGGAAAATCAAAAAACTCGGCAAAGAGGAAAAGGCACTGATTAGTGAAATTTTTTCCTCTTAGTAGAGTAGATTTTCCTCTTGGGAGGTTGAATAGTATTTGACAAATCGTGAGTAGGATGGTTCTATTAGTTCAACAGGGTAGAGAACTTGATTTTCCAGCATAGGAATGTCATACTCGCGAGGCAAATTGGTTATGAAATGGAAAAAAAAGTCCAAGCCGATAGTAGTGGAGTAGTTGATCCAGTCATATCGAATGTCATTGCCCAAAAGAGCGTTGGATTCGATTAAAACATTTCTTTTTTCGGTAATGGAGTTGGCGATTATCATGTTTTTTCTGTCTTCATACTGGGTTATGGAGAGAATGAGCGGATCATAGTTGATTTGTGTCGATAGAATGTTGGTAACATTGATGTCGTAAAGTGTCAGTTGGGACATAATCATGCCGCTTTTTACCAGCGGTGTGTCGAGCATGACAGAAGCACCCTCTAGCGTGTCGTTGTCTTTGAGTTCATGTTCTAGGTTCGTTGTTCTTGAAGCGATGGGAAATTTGATGACGCGCTTATTGGTTTGCTCATCAGGGTGTAAAATGAGTTCGTCCATATTTTCATCAAAAGAGAGGTAGAGCTCCTCTTGCATTCTTTGCAGTTTCTCTCCTATGCTTGAGCGGTCGTAGAAGATGACAAGTGGCGAAGATGCCTCTTTGAGTAGTGCCTTGCTTTGGGCTTTGTAGTCTATGGCACCGAAATAGAGGTTTGGAAGCGACGTATTCAAATCATTTTTATGAATAGTCGGAAAATAAATACTACTTTCCTCAGGATCTAGAAAAAGTAGATTTTTGGCTCCTTCAAGCGTTAGGGGTGCTATGATGTAGT
>JALWLR010000183.1 GCA_027084065.1 Helicobacteraceae bacterium
AAAGCTTCCCTTTAGTCTCCTCGGATGCATTGATGAGCTCTTGTGCCGAGGTAGAAATTTCATTCATATTGTCTGATGTCGTCTTCGTGCCCTCTGCAATTTCAATAACATTTTGAGTGATAAGATTGATATTTGCACCGATTTCTGTCAAAGATTTTTGCGTTCTCTCAGCAAGTTTACGTACTTCATCCGCTACCACAGCAAAACCTCGCCCATGTTCTCCAGCACGCGCTGCTTCTATAGCGGCATTGAGCGCAAGCAAGTTTGTCTGTTCAGCTATATCGGAAATAATGTCAAGTACCTCCTTGATGCTTTTTGCATGTTCGGTTAAAGAAGATACTTTCATAGAGAGTTCCTGCTGATGTACATTCCCCTCTTCTATAGAGGCTACAACATTGGAAAGTTTTTCAATAAATCCTTCCAAAACATCATTTGCATCACTCAAATTTTCCGTAACAGTAACGGTTGCCTCTTCTACCGAGTTTGAACGCTCTCCAACATCACTGATGACTCCATCGATCTCTTTGATCTTTTCATCTTCTTGCTCACTGTTTTCCTCTAAAGTAACAACGACATCTTTGAGTGTTTCTGATTCTTGTTTCGTTCTTTGAGAAACATCTTTAACGTTATATACTGTCTCTTTAAATGCATTGATCATTACCTGTAATGCTCTTGAAATTTCAGAAATCTCATCATTCCCATCCACCACAATATTGCAAGAGAGATCCAAGTCACTAGAAACACACTTGATTTTCTCTAACGAGCTTCGCACACTTCTGTTGACACCACGGCTTATTAAGAAAATAATCACTATTATTACAATAGCAAATGTAATATAACTCAAAAGTGTTATGAGTGCTTTCATTTTATATTCATGCTCAATATGCTCAAGAATTTTTGTATTGTTTTGTGCTAGAGCATCGTCAACCTTTTTAAGAAGGTTGATTTTTTTCGTGATGGTTCGAAACCATACTTCTCCATCAACACCGAAGTTTCCTTCTATAGATTTTGCTTTTGCAATATCTCTCATTTTTTGTACTTCAGCGACAACAGGTGCGTTCATTATATTTTTATATAGATCAACAGACTCTTTTGGTGCTATGGTCATAAATGCGTCCATATAGGCATTTTGCTGAGCTATGAGAGTAATGAACTTTTCATACATTCCCGGTGCAAAATGATCACTTGCAAAAGTGTTACTTAAAACTGCACGCTCGATTCCGGCACGCTCTTTTGATTTAAGAAAGTTCGTATAACCATCTAAAGCTTTGACAAGATCAGGCGTATTGGCAAGTTTGGCACTTAGCCCTACTATTTGTAATATTTTAGTATTCATTCCTGTATAAAAGCCAATTGCTTCTTTTGTAGGTATACTTAAACTCTCCACACGTTTACGAATAAGAGGCAATTTAGATATATCATTTTGAAGTTCTTGAATCTTTTGCGAAAGCTCTTTGGGATACTGTGTGAGATCAAGCGTTCGAATGTACTCTTCTAGCTCTTTTAAACGCTGATTTGTAAGTATCTTCTGTTTTTTCAAAATCGTAACAAATTTTTTTCCCTTCGAACCCAA
Source organism: Helicobacteraceae bacterium (assembly GCA_027084065.1). Classification (GTDB taxonomy): domain Bacteria; phylum Campylobacterota; class Campylobacteria; order Campylobacterales; family Sulfurimonadaceae; genus S012-15. Next base: position 1,574 of record JALWLR010000183.1, read on the forward strand.
ATAACCTGCACTTGCACCACGCTCTTTTTGTGTTTCATGAATAAAACGGCTTAATTTTTGCGAAAGTGTATTAAGCTCTTTTGACTGATGCACTATAGCCTGCTCTTGCAGTGTCGTCTTCACCGTCAATCCAATAATGACAAGAACAAACGAAACGACTATCGCCATAATGAGATTGAGTTTACCTTTTATAGTCATAAGAATCCTTTGTCACTCTAAATTTATCACTCTTGTGATTTTTATTAACAAGGATTACTATTGTATCTTTAGTTTTATGAAAGATTACTTATGTTTTAGAAGAAATGAGAAAGAAAGAAAGAAAGAAAAAAGACATGAGAAAGTGTGAAAATATATTCTACACTTTCTCTGTAGTAGCAACTCTTTAGACTGTAAGGTCAAGAACCTCTTTTGCTCTGTTGATCATATCGTGATCTACAGTTCTGTCGTCATGCTTGACTGCTTTCATTATGCGTGCCATTGTTAGTAACAATCCACCTGCCATTTCAGGAAGTCTGTTTTCAAGTTCAATTTCAAGTGCCAATGTTGCAGGGTAATGTGCCATTGTCTCTACAACATCTTTAACTTCAAGGTTTTCTTCAAGTTTTTTGAACTCATCGATAGTTTTTTCAAGCCCATTTGTAATAGGCACATCACATACCCAAATAACATCTCTTGAATTATATTTAGCGTTTCTCTCACCCGCTACCAAAAGATCATAAACTTTTTGATCGACTATATCCGTAATCTCTTTTGCATGTCCCTTTGCAATGTCAAGACCTGCACCTTTTCTCATAATAGCTTGAAGTTTTGTAAATCCTACAACTGCCATTTCTATCCTTTAATTTTTTTTTATATTGAAAGTATAACACTTTTTTTAGCTATTTTGTGCCACTAAGGTAGACAAACCCACTATTTTAGTCCACATTTCCCGGCACCACACTTCATTGCCGGCTTTTTACCCATACCACCACACTTGCCCGCACCGCACTTCATACCACCTTTGCCGGCAGCACATGCTTTCATTTCCGTCCATTTCTGATGAAAGTTGTCATACATCCACTCAGCTACCGCCTCTTTTTGCTCTTTACTCATGCTCACACCTATTGGAGGCATCGTTCCAAACTTTTTAAGAGCCATAGGCATACAAAGTGCTTTTTTTGGATTTGGATGTGTGATATACTCTTTTACAAAAGCGACAAAATCTGCCTTTTTAGGATAAAAATGCTTCACTCTTGCGCTTACCTTATTAATAGGAGGTGCTTTAAGCGTTGCAACGAACTTCATCATCGCCTCTTTTCTCTCTTTAGGCGGCAATGCCTGCATTTTTGCTTGACGTTCTTTCATGTCGACAACCTTGTGGCACATTGCACACTTGACTTTAAATACTTCTTCTCCACTGTTTGCAAACAAACTTGCCCCTGCAAACATTGCTAGTAACAACAAACTTTTCATTTTTTCTCCTCAATAAAAATTTACACTATTATAATCACTTTTTGCCTATTTTGTATCTAATTTTCCATGAGATTTGAAAAAAAGATAATAAGCTGACGGTAAAATCAAAAGCGTTAGCAGTGTTGAGCTGATAATTCCGCCGGTAATGACCACTGCTAAAGGGTACTGCACCTCACTTCCCACACCCGTTGCATACAGCAGCGGCAAGATACCAAAGAGCGTCGTAAACGCTGTCATAAGGACAGGTCGCAAACGAAGCAGTGCCGCATCTTTTAGAACGACTTTGAGATCAACATCCGGAAATTTTTCTCTTAGTTCATCGATAAAGCTAACAAGTACGATACCGTTGAGTATCGCCACGGCAAAAATCGCCAAAAAGCCGATGATGGCAGAGATGGAGAGATAGACTCCACTTATAA
>JALWLR010000184.1 GCA_027084065.1 Helicobacteraceae bacterium
GTACGATTCCTCTTGTCTTCTTAGGTGTACTTTTAGGGCACTGGATTATGGGGTTGCATCTCTCTATGCCGGGACTCATAGGTGTTGTCGGTCTTGCCGGTGTTGTCGTCAATGATGGGCTGATCATGGTTGATTTTATAAAAAAGGCTAAAACATCCGAAGAGTTGATGCAGCGTGCAAAAACAAGGTTGCGTCCAATTCTATTGACATCATTGACAACGGTTCTTGGGTTGTTTACATTGATGTTTTTTGCATCCGGTCAGGCTATGATTTTACAGCCTATGGCTATTTCACTCGGTTTTGGAATAGCATGGGCTACAGTTTTGAATCTGCTTTATATACCATTGCTGTATGCTGTTGTGTACAGAGTCAAATAGGAGAAAAAAATGTCTATAGCTATTATGTGTTCGGGAGGTGATGCTCCGGGAATGAATCCTGCTGTGAAAAAATTTGTCGATTATGCGTATGAAAAAGGTTTGCAACCCTATTTGATTTATGACGGATTAGAAGGGTTGATCGATGGAAGGATCAAAAAAGCTTCCTATAAGGATGTTGCCGGCATTATGCATCTTGGCGGGACAATTATCAGAACATCACGCTCCAAACGTTTTTATGAGTATGCTTATAGAGAGCAAGCCTATCAAAACCTTAAAAAAGAGGGTATCGATTCGCTTATTGTGCTTGGAGGGGATGGCTCTTTTCGTGCATTAGATATTTTTCATAAAGAGTTCGATATCCGTTTTGTGGGTATTCCTACAACAATAGACAACGACATTTACGGTACACAATACTGTCTTGGTGTAGATACGGCACTCAATGTCATTCGTGACGCTTTAGATAAAATAAAAGATACCGCAAGTGCATTTAGTCGTGCTTTCGTGGTCGAGACTATGGGGAGGGAGTGTGGCTATCTTGCTGCTGTTTCGGCTCTTACAAGCGGAGCTGAGATCTGTCTGATTCCGGAGATGGAGTTTGACAAAAAAAGTGCAGAAAAAAGATTGCAAAAAGAGATAGTAGCCGGTAGACGCTATCTGCTTGCCGTCGTTGCCGAAGGGGTGGAAAAAACGGAAGCAACTAAAGAGTGGATAGAGAAGAGTTTTGGACTTGAAACCCGCGTTAGCGTACTTGGGCATATACAGCGCGGGGGGAATCCCACCGTCTATGATCGACTCATGGCATTTGAATTTATCCTGAAATCGGTTGACTATTTGCAAGATAATGCTAAAACTAACAAAGTTATAGTCTATAATGCCGGTAGATTTGACTTTTTGGATATAGAGACGGTGGTACAAAATAGATACACGATCTCTCCTCATATTTTAAGCGGTCTGAAACATCTTGATTAGGAACATTGTATGAATTTTGACATTACTTATGCCCCCTTTGGCACACGTCCACCCGTAACAAAACCAAGCCCCTCTTTTTTGGCTGAAGTCACAGAAGAGGGGATGAGAAAACTCATCTCCAAACATTACGACTCTATTAAAGAAAGTGACATTTATCCTCTCTTTCCTCAGGATGATGCCGAGTTCGAGCAGGCAAAGCTCAATTCCAGCGACTTTTTTATTCAGATATGCGGTGGGCCGGCATATTTCAACGCTCATCGCGGCGCACCGATGATGGCAAAACGTCATGCTCCTTTTGCCATTACTCCAAAAGCGAGAGAGACATGGCTCAAACTCTACATCCCACTGCTTGAGGAGCTATTGGAGCAGGGAGTGAGTGAAGAGAGTGTCAAGAGTTTTTGGAACTATCTCGATATTTTTTCCATTTGGATGACAAATACGCCTCAATGACTAAAACCGAAGCGCTCAAAAAGTATTTTGGGTTTGATTCGTTTCGATCCTTTCAAGAGGAGGCTATAGAGGCAAGTCTAGCAGGACGCGATATGCTTATGATTTTACCAACTGGTGGGGGCAAGTCGCTATGTTATCAGCTGCCGGCACTTCTCAAAGAGGGTGTTACGGTTGTCATCTCTCCGCTTATTGCGCTTATGCAAGATCAAATCAAAGCACTCCAAGACAGGGGTATAGAGGCACTGATGCTCTCTTCTGTAAGTTCGCCGGATGAACAAAACAGAGTCTATGAAAGAATCTACAACGACGGTTCACTTAAGTTTCTTTATGTAGCGCCGGAGCGTTTTGCATCTTCTCGTTTTTTGGAGATGCTTTCGCATATAAAAATAGCCTCTTTCGTCATAGACGAGGCACACTGCGTAAGTGAATGGGGACATGAGTTTCGAGCGGATTATCGTAAACTGCACCTGCTAAAAGAGCGTTTTTCTAATGTCCCAATCGCTGCATTTACCGCAACAGCAACACCGAAAGTAGCCGATGATATTATCCATGCGTTACGACTGCACAATCCCAAACTCCTTAAAGCGAAGATTTTTCGAGATAACCTTTTACTCTCCGTAACCAAACGTGTCGGCAACGGCTATAAACAGGTCGAGAGTTTTGTGTCGCAACACAAAAACGAGAGCGGCATAATCTACACGTTTACCCGCAAAGAGAGTGAAAAGCTTGCCGTTTATCTGCAAAAAAAAGGGTATGAAGCGCTTGCATACCATGCAGGACTGGCTGCTGAAGTACGCAGTGACGTTTATAACCGCTTTATCAATGATGAAGCACGCATCATTGTTGCTACCGTGGCTTTTGGCATGGGGATAGACAAGTCCAACATTCGCTATGTCGTTCATATGTCACTGCCAAAAACGATAGAGAGCTACTTCCAAGAGGTAGGGCGTGCAGGGCGCGATACTTTGATGTCAGAAGCACTGCTGCTTTACAACAGTGCCGATGAAGTGCAAAAACGAGAATTCATTAAAGAAATAGCAGACGAGAACTACAGAAACAACGCCTACAAAAAGCTCGATGCAATGTATACTTTTGCCGTTAGTTCCGCATGTCGCCACCAATACATAGCCGGTTATTTCGGAGACCATATAGAACCCTGCAAGAGTCTTTGCGATAACTGCACGAAGGAGAAGCAAGAGCAGGTAGATATAACACGTCCTGCTTTGATGCTACTTTCGACGATCTACCGTCTCAGGCAGAATTTTGGACAAAACTATGTTCTCGATGTGGCACGCGGTTCTAGCTCAGCACGGATTTTGCAAAATGCTCACGATAGACTCACTGTCTACTCAGTTGCTAAAGAGTACTCAAAAAAGCAGCTTGAAGCGGTTTGCGAGCGACTTTTCGATCTTGGTGCGATTGTGCGAGGCGAGCATAAGGTTTTGCGCCTGACGCAAAAAGGAGTAGAGATACTCAAAACACGACAAAAACTTTTTATAGATAAAGATCGCTATACACCACAACAGATAAAAAGTATACATGCAGAATATGAAACACAACAGATGGAGGAATATGATATAGCACTCTTTGAAGAGCTTCGCTCTTTGCGAGCTGATGTTGCTAAACGCAACAATATCCCGGCTTACATTGTTTTCAATGACAAGACACTCAAAGAGATGAGCATCAAACATCCAAAAACGAAAGAGGAGATGCTTGCCGTTAACGGCGTAGGGGAGGTCAAATTTGAACGTTACGGGAAGGAGTTTCTAGCCTTACTGCTTGAAAAAAGTGCTACTTAGGTCACATAAAAAAGGAGAAAAATATTCTATAATGCTTTTACAAAACAGACAAGGAGTAGACAATGGCAGATAAAACCGCAGAGAAATTGCAAACAATTTTAGAGCTTGACAAACAAAAAGAGAACTTGGGTATGGTAACTCTTCATCAAACACGTGAATTACTGATGGATGCGGGAGCGATTTTACTCGATGTACGCCCGCCTGCGAAAGTAAAAGGTGAAAATGCACAAGAAGCGGGAATAGTAAGTGCATACTATACACCCTATCCGGAATTTTCACAATACCTTGACATCCTTCCAAAAGATCATACATCGCCGATAGTAGTAGCATGTGTAAAAGGGTGGTTTGGAAACCGTGTGATGGGCTATCTTGAAATGATGGGTTATGAAAATGTTTTTGTTCTCGATACCAGCATTGAAGATCTCATCGAAGTTCATCACGCACACGCGGACAAATAGCACCATCTAACTAAAGGCTGCACTTTATGTGGTGCAGCGCTCTATTTCTTCTTTTTTCTTTCAAACTTGTATAGAAACTTCAAATAGGATATAATTTATCAATTAATTTTTTTATTCTCAAGGGTCGTCGTGAGCAGATATAAAGAGATAGCGGATTTTTTGGTACGTTTTTTGGACAATGAAGTCAGAAAGACGGGACTCTCACGCGTCGTTGTAGGCTTGAGCGGAGGTATAGACAGTGCCGTTGTCGCTGTACTTGCGCATAAGAGTTTTGCAGAAGATCTTTTGTGTGTAAAAATGCCTTCGCACTACTCTTCGAAAAGTTCGCTGGATGATGCCGATGAGCTGTGTGAACGATTTGGGCTTCGAAATGAAACCCACTCTATAGAACCGATGCTGCGTGCATATGAAGCCGCCCATCCCGATATGGACAACCTCCGTCGCGGTAATTTGAGTGCTAGATTGCGCATGACGACTCTTTTTGATCTCTCTGCGCGTGAAGCGGCTTTGGTGCTTGGAACGAGCAACAAAAGTGAGCTGATGTTGGGGTATGGAACACTCTATGGAGACTTGGCTAGTGCCGTAAATCCGTTGGGAGATCTTTACAAAAGTGAAGTGTTTGCACTTGCAAAGTATTTGGATATACCAAAAAGTATCATCTCCAAGCCGCCTTCTGCCGACTTATGGAGTGGACAAAGTGACGAAGCCGATTTAGGTTACAGCTACGCCGACATAGATTTGGCTTTGAAACTCTATGTCGAAGAGCGTCTTGAAGATGAACGCATCTTACAGCGTGGTGTTGACAAAGAGTTACTTTCTATGATAAAAAGCAGAATATACAAAAACCAGTTCAAAAGAAAAATGCCGGTCATTGCAAAATTGACGTCAAGAACGATCAATCACGATTTCAACTACCCGCGAGATATAGGGTTATAAAGGATAGAAGATGAAAATACCGTTTCATAAATATGTTAGTGAGCTTGCTGAACACTCCAATGTCAGTGATGTACTTGATGGAGAGGAGATAGATCAGATAGGGATGCTTGAGAGTGATTTTGCATCCTATGTCACAGCGGAGCACGCACTAGCAACGGCAAGCGGAACTGCCGCTTTACATTTGTCGATGTTGGCTTTGGAGTTAAAACGTGGCGATAAAGTAGTTTGCAGTGTGAACACGCATCCAGCCGTACCGGAGGTTGTGCGTCATTTCGATGCGGAACCCGTTTTTATAGATATTGACGAAAAGAATTTTCATCTGGATTTGGATAAGTTGCAGGCATATTTGGACGAGCATGCAAACAAAAAGCTAAAAGCCGTTATTGTTACGCTTCTTGGTGGAGCAAATATGGATTTGCCTCGATTGTATAAAATGGCGTCTGAACATGACATTAAAGTCGTTATCGACGCTTCTGAGGCGCTTGGAAGCAGCTTTGAAGGCGAGAAAATAGGCTCTATATATGCCGACATTACCTGTTTTGACTTCTCTCCACATTTAAAAGAGAATGTCTGCAGCGGAGGTATGCTCGTTACCAATGATGAAGAGCTTGTAGAGCGTGCTCGTTTGCTTGCAAATCATGGCATAAAAAAACAGGAGAGCTCTCTAAAGTACATTTATGATGTTGTAGATATTGGAAACGATTATACGATGAGCAAACTCGATGCCGCATACATCCGCGCGGGCATTGAAAGACTGGATGCGAACATTCAAAGACAGCAGGAGATAGCTGCTATTTATAACAAAGAATTAAATGGTGTTGCGCATGTAACTATTCCGACTATTGACGATCCTGACTTTAGTTACAATCTCTATATGATTCAAATCGACAAAAATAGAGACTCTTTTGCTCTTGACATGCAAAAAGAGGGAATCGAGACGGGACTACACTATATTCCGCTTCATTTGCTGAGTTACTATAAATCAAAATACGAACTTCGAGTCAACGACTATCCGCGAGCGCTTCGTTACTATCAGCAGATTCTTTCATTGCCTATCTATCCCTCTATGAGTGATGAAGAGGTCCTCTATGTGTGTGACGTCATTAAAAAAGTTGCAAAAACGAAAGTGTGAAACAGCGTTTTATATTTTGGGTCGAGAACTATTTTTACGACCCATCCGTTTTTGAACGGCTTCTTTCTTATTTTCTTCTTCCCTTTTCAGCGTTGTACTGTTTTGTCGTTTATATAAAGTACAAAATGACAACACCTGAAAATATGGGCATCAAGGTTATTAGTGTCGGTAATTTGACAGTCGGAGGAAGCGGAAAAACCCCTTTGGTTACGGCTATGGCAAAAGAGTATGACAATGTCGCCGTCGTTTTAAGAGGATATGGGCGAAAAAGCAGTGGACTTGTTGTGGTCAAAGAGGGTGGAAAAATTCTTTGTGATGTTCAGACAAGCGGCGATGAAGCGATGCTGTATGCTAAAAAACTCAAAAATGGCGTAGTTATTGTCAGTGAAGATAGAAAAGCGGGTATCAAAAAAGCCAAAGAGCTTGGTGCATCGCTTGTTTTTTTAGATGACGGCTACTCCAAACACGGTATTGAAAAGCTTGATTTTTTAATTGATGTTAAAACGCCAAATCGCTTTTGCCTGCCAAGCGGTCCCTACCGTGAAAAGCTTTGGGCGGGCAAAAAAGCGTGGATACTAAAAGAGGGAAAAGATTTTCACAGAAAGGTCGTACTTAAGAATCCAACACAAAAAATGGTGCTTGTAACAGCCATTGCAAGACCGCACAGACTAGATCCTTACTTGCCAAAAGAGGTAAAAGAGCGCTACTATTTTGAAGACCATCACGACTTTTCCAAAGAGGAAATAGCCGAGATTTTCAAAAAACACAGACCCGATTCACTTTTGGTAACATGTAAAGATTATGTCAAACTTGAAAAATTCGGTTTTCCTCTCTCCATACTTGATTTGGATGTACATGCAGAAGCATGGATTTTTGAAAAAATAGAGGCGTATCGCCTGCATTAATGCAACGATAATAGAAAAAAAGATAAAATATCTTCAAAAAAAGAGGAAACGCGTTGCAAAAAAAGATAGAAATAGTCAAAACGCTTCTAGACGCCATCCCGTTTATCAAAGAGTTCAACAAAGAGATTGTCGTTATCAAGTACGGTGGATCGGCGCAGACTTCTCCACAGCTTAAAGAGAAGTTCGCAGAAGATATTTTGTTGATGTACCTTGTCGGAATTCGCCCCGTAATCGTCCATGGTGGCGGAAAAAAAATAACCGATATGCTTGCAGAGTTGGGAATAGATACGAAGTTTATAGAGGGACAGCGTGTGACATCCAAAGAGGAGATGCGCATTGTCGAAATGATTCTCAGCGGAGAAATCAACAAAGAGATTGTTTCTTTGCTCAATACTCACGATGCCAAAGCCATAGGTATAAGCGGTAAAGATGCTCATTTTATCAAAGCACGTCCAAAAGACAAAGAGAAGTGGGGTTATACGGGTACTATTACGGAAATAAAATCGGAAGTGGTGCATAACCTTATAAACGATCGTTTCATTCCCGTTATCGCTCCTATAGCTGCCGGAGAGGAGATGGGACATCCCGGATATAATATCAATGCCGATTTGTGTGCTTCCAAAGTGGCAGCTGCACTTGGAGCGAATAAGATTATTTTTCTAACGGACACTCCGGGAGTTTTGGATGAGTCTAAAAATCTTATAAGTACATTGACGGAATCACATGCAAAAGAGCTAATAGCCGATGGAGTCATTCACGGCGGGATGATTCCAAAAATTGCGGCATGTATGGAAGCGCTTGAGGGTGGAGTGAAAAAGGCGCATATTATCGACGGGCGTATCGAACATTCCCTTTTGCTGGAGCTATTTACAAGCGAGGGAATCGGCACGCAGATTATTAGATAGGAATTAAAAAAGCGAAAACAGCGAACTGCAAAGCTTTTGCTTTGGCTTTATTTTCTATAATCGGTTCGCCAATTTATATATTACACAATACAAGGAGTCAAAAGATGAAAGAGCATATGTTTGCTGCACTTATGGAGGATGAAAACGACATCTTCGGAGGTACGCCAAAGTCCAAATTTATGGACATCGTATTTCATGCGAATAACGATGTAGTTCGTAGCGAGTTGGAAAAACTCATCTACAAAATGGCGGCAATGGAAGTTGCGATGGAAAAAGCGGGAATCGACGTAGATACGGCGGTTAAAGAGGTTCAATTCGAAAACGGAAGTGATGTCGAAAACGTAGCGAAAAGTATTTTTATCGAAGCTATGGGAGACATCCTTTCTCAAAGTGAATGAAGCTTTTTTGGCTTTTTTTACTTGGTGGACTCGTTTCGTCACTTTTGGCGAACGAGCTTATCAAAGTCCGTCAGTATGAGTTGAAAAAAGATGAAACAAGGAAAGTTTTAGTAAAATACGCTTCGAGTGAAAAACTACTGAAGTTTCGTTGGACACTTTATAAAAACGGTGCGCTTGTGGTGTTGGGTTCTTATGATCAGATTGTTTCGCAGCATCTGCTCTATCGTAACCATACAAATCAGGTATGGAGGGTTGAACTCAAGCCCAGAGGTGCACATGAGTTTATTGTGCCATATTTACTGATAAAATTCGACGATTTCGATTTTTCGAAGCAAAGAGCGAAAATTTCTTTGTGGCTGTATGATAAACGACACGAAATATATCTGACCTATTTAGATTAAAAAGAAGAGGGGACATGCAAAAAGTAGAAGAGGAATTGGCGCGTCTTGTGCAGGAAGTCGGGTATGATAAAGTTGAAGAGTTGTTTAAAAAACTTTCCGGCGGAAAACGTTTGCGAGCGAAACTCATTTTGAAAATTGCACCAAATAGTGATCAATCCCCACTGCTTGCGGCGATTGTTGAGCTTATACATGCAGCAAGTCTGTTGCATGATGATGTTATCGACGATGCGAAGTTGCGTCGCGGTCAACCAAGCGTCAATGCAACGGAGGGAAGCAAGACGGCTGTGATGCTTGGCGATATTCTCTACTCCAAAGCATTTAGCGAACTTGTCGGATTTTCCAAAGAGATTGCCGCAACTATCGCTTCATCCGTCACGGCGCTTTCCGTTGGTGAAATGATGGATGTCGAGATGGCTAAGAGTTTCAATGCAGATGAGAAGAAGTACCTTGAGATGCTCTATCTTAAAACGGCGACCCTTATCGAAGCAGCAGCTGCAAGTGCGGCACTGCTTGCAGGAAAAGAGAAAGAGCCGTACGCACTATATGGTCGCAATCTTGGGCTCTCGTTTCAAATTATAGACGATATATTGGATATAATTTCAGATGAAAAAACACTCGGCAAACCTGCAATGAACGACTATGTGGAAGGGAAAACCACTTTACCTTACATCTATTTGTTCGATGCACTGGATGATGCAGAAAAAGAGCGGTTGTTAGCGTTACATGCAAAACCGCTTACGCCTGAAGATGCGGCATGGATCAAAAAGCGCATGCAGGAGACGAAATCGGTGGAAAAAGCCTACGATGTCGCAAAAGCGCTCTCTTTGGAAGCGAAAAATGCCGTAGCCGACAAAGAGCTGGGTGATATACTTGATAAAATGATACAAAGAAGTTACTGATGCACTATTTGATAGTTAGTTTTTCCTACAAACATGCAGGCATTGAGGTTCGTGAGAAATTAAGCTACAGCGAAGAGGATAAACAGGCGTGTTTGACAAAGCTGCTTCAATCCCCGAGTATCAATGAAGCCATTTTGCTTGCTACATGCAATAGAACGGAGTTTATTACAAGCTGCAGTGACATAGAGGATGCAAAAAACCATATTTTTACCATTTTAGAGCTCAAGTCGGGGTTAGGACGCGAAGAGCTTGAGAGGCACAGCGATATATTCGACGATTCTACGGCAATACACCATCTTTTTTCCGTAGCGAGCTCCATCGACTCGATGGTCGTTGGCGAGACACAAATAGCCGGACAGCTTAAAGATGCTTTTCGATTTTCTCATGAGCGTAAATTTAGCGGGAAAAAACTTTCACGGGCTTTAAGCCATGCTTTCAAGTGTGCCGCAAAAGTGCGTAACTCCACAGACATCTCCTCCAAACCCGTCTCCATCGCTTCGGTTGCTTTGGCGAAAATGAAGCAAAATGTCCCGCTGGAGGGAAAAAAAGCACTGGTTATCGGTGTGGGAGAAATGAGTGAGATAGCTGCAAAGCATCTTGTTGCAGAAAATATCGAAACCTACATTACCAACAGAACACGTCAAAAAGCGGAAATTCTAGCTCAAGAGTGCCATGCCAAAGTCTACAACTACGGAGAACTTGACAAAGCGGTCAATGAGTTCGACATCATTTTTACGGCAACCTCCTCTTCGCAGCCTATAATTACAAAAGATATGATAGAGCCAAGAGAAGCACCTCGTTACTGGTTCGACCTTGCCATACCAAGAGACATCGAAACAGCACCGTATGAAAATATTTCGCTGTATGTCATTGACGATTTGAAAAAAAGTGTCGAGCAAAATATCGCAGAGCGAAAGCAGTATGTACGCCAAGCTCAAGCGATCATAGGGCGAAGCGTTGTAGAATTTTTCGAATGGCTCGATACACTCAATGTCGAACCGATTATCAAAGAGATATATCTCAAAGCTGAAGAAGCGGCTAAAAAAGAGACCAAGAGGGTCATTGAAAAAGGTTTTATTCCAAAAGAGTATGAGGCGCAAGCACACAAGCTTGCTCAACAAACTCTCAAACGCTTTTTGCACGATATGACGAAAAAGATGCGAGAATCGAGTCATGAAGCCAAAAGCGATACGGTAACAGGAGCATTACAATATATACTCAATGACGAACAGGACAATATTCCAGACAAATTCAACCATACAAAACAAAAAAAGGATCAGCAGTGAGAAGAAGCAGAGCGTTCATTCCTACAAGTAAAGAGGCACCTAACGATGCGACACTTCCAAGTCATATCTTTTTAAGCAGAGCCGGTTTCATTCAGCAAGTTGCTGCAGGACTTTACAACTATCTGCCTCTTGCAAAACGAGTCATTAGAAAAATAGAAAATATCATCAACGAAGAGATGGCAGCAATTGGTGCGCAAGAGGTAGAACTCAGTTTCGTAACACCGGCGGAACTCTGGATGGAGAGCGGCAGAATAGAGAAGTTTGGAAAAGAGTTGCTTCGCTTTAAAGACAGAAAAGGCAACCTTTTCGTACTGGGACCGACACATGAAGAGATGATGGTCAATATGGTTAGAAACAGAGTTACAAGCTACAAGCAGCTTCCTTTGCATCTATACCAGATCAAAACGAAATTCAGAGATGAAGCACGACCACGTTTTGGTTTGATGCGTGGGCGTGAATTTATCATGAAAGATGGTTACAGTTTTCATGCAACCTATGAAGATATGAGTCGTGAGTTTGATGCTGTTGAGGCGGCTTACAAACGTGTTCTTGAGAGAATGGGACTTGATTTTAGAATCGTCGAAGCAGACAGCGGAGCCATAGGCGGAAGCGGTTCGAAAGAACTCATGGTGCTTGCCCAAAGCGGAGAAGACACAATTGCCGTATGTGACAATTGTGAGTATGGAGCGAACATTGAAGCGGCAAAAAGAGCTGCACGAGCCAAGATTCCTCAAGCACCGGAGGAGGGAGACTTCGCAAAGTTTCTTACACCGAATGTCAAAAGTATCGATGAATTGGCATCTTTTTTCAAAGTCGATCCCTACTACACGGTCAAGTGCGTTGCGAAAAAATGCATTTATGAAGAGGGCGAAGAGATTGTTTTGTTCTTCATTCGCGGATGTGACAATCTGCAAGAAGTCAAAGCACTCAATGCGACTGAAGCACTTGATATTGTGGATGTGAGCGAGGAGGAACTAGAAAAGATTGGACTAGTTCCAGGCTTTATCGGACCGCTTGATCAAGATAAGGCGAAGCATGTCATCGACGAAGATTTAAAAGATGCTACGGGAATGATTTGTGGCGCGAACGAGAAAGATTATCATTTTGTCAATGTCGATATGAGCGTTTTAAAAGATGCGGCGTACTATGCCGATATTGCCGAAGTCAATGAGGGTGACATTTGTCCTGCATGTAAAAAAGGGAAACTCTCTTTTACCAAAGGCATAGAAGTCGGGCATATCTTTAAACTAGGAACGACCTATTCTGAAGCGATGAAAGCGGAGTTCTTGGATGAAAACGGAAAGAGCAAGCCTTTTGTTATGGGTACATACGGCATGGGGGTAAGCCGGCTGGTTGCTGCGATTATAGAGCAGCATCACGATGATAACGGCTGTATCTGGACAAAAACGACCGCTCCATACCTAGTGAACATTATGATCTCCAACATCAAAGACGAAGCGCAACTTGCATATGGCGAAGAGCTCTATGAGAAGCTGCAAAAAGCGGGGGTTGAAGTTATACTTGATGATAGGAAAGAGCGTTTTGGATATAAAATGAAAGATGCCGAACTTATAGGCTTTCCTTATACTATAATAGTAGGCAAGGAGCTGGCAAACGGAAACGTTCAAATATATGACCGCTCAACAACTCAAAAAACGGATGTCGATGCGAATGAGGCGTTTGATAAAATTATGGAGATTGTAAGCTGATGCTTTATTTTCTACTCTATCTCTTTTTGGAAGTGGTCGTTTCAGTGCAAATTGCATCTGCAATAGGTGCGTTAGCTACTTTTTTAGAGATAGTTTTGAGTGCACTTTTGGGCATTTCGATTTTGGCAAACTTTAGAAATACTTTTTTTCAAAATCTGATGGCAGTTTCTTATGCACAAATAGATTTAGAAGAGTTTCAAAGACTCAATCTTTTTACCGTTATTGGTGCTATACTGCTGATACTACCTGGGTTTTTAACCGATATTATCGGTCTACTGCTGCAGTTTAGTGCCTTTACATCTATGATTGTTAATCGATATGGAGTACAATCGAAACAGCAAAAGTGTGAACCATTTTACGAGAAGGAGAAAGATGATGATGTCATCGATGTCGAAATTATTGAAAAACACGATCCTCTTAAGTAGTTTAGCTGCATGTACGCTTTTTGGAGCGGATACGCAGACATTGCTTGAAGAGTATTTGACAAACCAGCTAGATAACAATCCTGCGGTAAAAGAGGGAAGTGTCAAAGTTTTGGATAAAAAGCCCCTTGAAGAGATTAAAGGATGGGACGCTTATATCGTTGATCTGGATGTAATGCTAAAGCGCGGCAATAAAAAGATTCATCAAAAGAGCATCTTTTTCTCCAACGGGCGCTATTTGACGACCGATTTTACGGATATTCGTACAGGAGATTCTCTTCGCGACAAAATCAAGCCGAAATTCGATCCGAAGTTTTACGATGAAGAGCATCTCATCTCTGGCTCGAAAAACTCAAAATACAAAGTAGCCATCTTCTCAGATCCTCTTTGCCCATTTTGCAGACGTTATGTTCCAAAAGCTCTCAAAGAGATGATGCAAGATCCAAACAAATATGCCGTATACTACTACCATCTTCCTCTGCCACGTATCCATCCAGCTTCCGTTACACTTGTTCAAGCGATGAAAGCTGCCGAGCTCAAAGGAGAAAAGCCTGATATTATGAAGCTCTATACTCAAATTCAGCCTGACAATCCAAAAAAACCGAACTATGTCGCTTATAGAGAAAAGGACAAGAAAAAGATTCTCAAAGTGTTCAACAAAGTTATGGGTACACATGTCACACTAAAAGACATCGAATCTAAAGAGGTGCAAGAGCACGTGAACAAAGATAAAAAAATCTCTGATGAGTTGATGGTAGGTGGAACACCGACAGTCTATTTTAACGGTGAGTACGACAAATCAAAACACAAATACAAAAATGCGAAGTGATACAATGGGACAGAAGATAGTTATAGCCACACGAAAGTCT
>JALWLR010000185.1 GCA_027084065.1 Helicobacteraceae bacterium
ATAATCCTCTATGGGACAAACGCACCCGCATCAACGAGGCCAAAAAGCGACTGCAAGAGTACAAAGAGCAGGTGGTCCAGGGGAAACGACCCAACGAAAAGATCACCATAGAGCGGCTCTTCGATCTGTATATCAAAAACCAGCCAGATACCGCCTGGAATAGGAAAAAGGCCGACTACTTCAGGCAGTACGTCCAACCGCATTTAGGCCATATCCGTGTCGCTCAACTCAAACCATTCGAGATAGAGAGCCTACTCAAAAAGATGGAAAAGGAAGGCTACAAGCCAAGGACCAGGAAGCTGGTCTTAGAAGTGCTCAAACCCCTCTACAAATTCGCTCAAATAAACGCTATCGTCTCGGAAGATCCCACCAAATTCATAAACGTCAAAATCCCACCACAAAAGAAGATCGTCATAGACGCTGCCAATAAGCTGAGGATCATCTACGAAGCCATTACGACGCTCTATAAAGACGATCCCTACTATCAGGCGCTCTTTCTATTCGGCTTTACAGGCAGGCGAAAAGATGAGGTGCTGAGCCTTCGCTGGGAACATATCGACCTGGTAAACGGCTACTATTGGTTGGCCAACACCAAGCCAAACCAGCAGCAGCGTTACCCGCTACCCAACAGGGTGCGCGAGTTGCTTTTGGACATCCCTATGGGAGAGAAGACCGGCCTGGTGTTCAAATCTCCCGTTACAGGCAAAAAGCTGGTCAACATAAGCAGACAGATCAAGAGGCTCAAAAAGTACACGGGCATCGAAGAGTTTACATTCCACTATATGCGCAACGTCCTGGTCTCAGCTATGGCCGAAAACGGCCTCGATACGCCGTATCTAAGCGGGATACTCGGCCATACGGATATCAATACCATCAATAAGTATCTCACTAACAACACGTTCAAGTCAGCCGAAGAGGCCTATAGCGTTTTAGACAGGATCGTAGGACAGGCGTTTAGTTAATGAAACAAAATCCCGATATATTGAAAAAGCTTATTATTCAAAAGCCATATTGGTCAAAAAAACTGGATAGCGAGTTTCCTGATACTTATTTATTTGAAGAGCCTGACTATTCTAATTCGGATACCGGCCATGCATTTATAAAATCAATAAAATTATCATCCATTTTATTCAACCGTACAACTAAAAACAAACAAAATTTCAACCCTTTTTTTGAATACGATGATCTATATGAAGCATTAAATGCCCATGACTTTATAATTTATTTTTCTCTCAAAAACAAAATTCATCCCGCAGAAATTATTCAATATACTATTTTTTGGCACCTCCATATTTTAGGAATGCTCTACAAGGCTTTTAGCAAACAAGATGATTTATTCCAAAAGATTCCATTTTTTGCCATACGAAAAATCAAAAAGTTTGAAAAACTTCAAAACATCCAACTCAATCATCTTGATTATCAAAAAGATATCATTGAGCAGCTGCAATCGTTTGACCTACGAAAATTTGAAGATGAAAAATATTTCCAAAAGGCATATGAGAAAGCGTTTGAAACAGCAAGCGAAAATTTTGCTTTAATTGAAAAAACTCATAATGAGCTCACAATAAATCCACTTAACTATAATCAACAAGCAATTGTCAAAATTTTTGATTATACTATGCGACAGGTCAGAGACGAAATTCAATCAAAAAAAGTAGAAATTGGACAAATATCAGTTGACAAATTTGACACTTTTAAAAAAAGTAGTTTCAAGCACATACTTGATGATCTCGAGCAATACAACACACTCGTCAAATCCAAATTGCAAAATAAGAGGGTTTTTAATTATGCTCTAAAACATCAAGAGCATTTCATTCACAATCTATTAGAAGATCGCATCGGCTTTTTAGTAGATCATAAACAAAGAGAAGTGACCCCTATATTCGAAGCAACTTACAAAGCCACGCTTATAGGATTTTACGAAAAAGGTTTGCTCCTCAATGCAAAGAAAAGCCAGGTTATAATAGAACTTCACGAAATTAAAACAGCACTCAATAAAATCAAAGGCCAAGATCACCTTATCAAACAGGTAGATGAACTCATAGAATTTTTCAAACAGGATAAGCGTTATGAAAAATACATTCCTTTTAAAGCATTACGCAAATATACAGGGATGACCAAAGCTCAAGTTAAAAGCCTTATAAAAGCAGTCTTCATCGATAAAAGCTACGTAAAAACTTATGACTCCATTGAAGAGAACATAAAAATCATCACTCTTTGACCCCTTATTCAGGGGATAAAACTTTCATTAAATTCATATCTTTTTACCCCCTCATAAATTTTTATTTTCCTTCATAATTACTCCATACAATCAAATCAACCAAAAGGAGTGATTATGACACTACCGCAAGCTACATCGCTGCAAGATCTCAAGGAAAAAGAGTTTCTCTCACCCGAAGAGGTGGAGCGACTCTACGGCTTCAAAAAGTCCACCCAGGCCAAATGGCGCATGCAAGGACTCATTCCTTATAGGAAGATCGGGAGATTTATCAGATACAACCACGCTGAGCTTAAGCAGTGGATAGACAAAGGCGCTATCGCTTAGGCAAAGGAAACAAAAGGCAACACGTCCAAAAGCGTTGTAATTTTTGATTCTAAGCGATTTTTTGCGCTGGTGATATGTTTGGGCTAATACAGGCTAAAAAATCCAATAGAGGCGAAGTGAGAGGGGTTTATGAAGGGATTATTCTTTATCGGAGGCAGTAGACTCGTCAGAGCAGATCACGTCTTTGACGTTATCGAGGGTTTTGGCTTTGATGTAGTTATTGAGCCAAGTTTCGACCCATTGAGGGACTTTATTCTCTCGCTTCCAATTGCCGCTAATAGAATTAGGATTGAGCCCGCATATTTTAGCAAACTCTTTAATGGTGAGGCCACTTTTTTTCAAGGTCTCTTTGAAGGTTTGAAAATCCATCTCAACCCTTTATTCTCATATTTTATGAAAGTATACCAAATAAAATTCATATTTCTAAAGTTTTTCATATTGACTTTATTGATAATTTATAAGATAATCTCTTTGTAATCTCATTTTTTATGAGTTTACATTGAAATAAATATCAACAAAAGGAGTCCCAATGAAAAAGTCAGAAGCACTGGCCAGAATCGTAGAGCTGCAAGAGGAGAATATCCTCTTAAAGGATGAGGTGAGCACCTTGACAGAAGAGTGCCAGATCAAGCAGGAACTCATAGACGAGCTGCTGGAAAAGCTATCGGACTATGACCAGATGCAAAAAGAGATCGAGGAGCTCGAGGCCAAGCTGGAGATGGTGTCGGATGAGGTGCGGCTCATGGAGGCCAAAAGCGAGGTCAATTATTTTAGGCATAAGTACCACTGGGCTGCTGAGAACCTGCTGGACGAGTTTTACGAGGTGCACAAGGCCATAAAGAAGCTCGATGAGATTTGCGTCGATACGAGAGAGAAATTTGCGGCGCTCAATCACAAGGTGCATGATAGATACTTTCGCTTAACGGAGACAGAACAGAAAGAAGCTAATCAATCACAAGGAGGTACAAAATGAGAACTAACAACCTACAGGAACTCATCGAAACAAGAGCACAGATCGAGTTTGTGGCGCAAGTATTAAAGCTCATGGCTCAGCAAGTGCAAAATGGTGAAAACATAGAGCTTTTATCATTCATGCTCTTGCAAATGTACGAAACGCTGGAAAAAGCCACTACCAAGATTTTTGAAATCGAGAGCGATGAGACGGAAGATGACCTTACGGAGGCAAGCGATGGATCTCAAACAGCTTAGAGCACAGATAAAAGAGAGCCTCGACAGGGATAAGGTGAGAGCAATGCTGGAAGTATTGGGGTATAGGGTCAATCGCAACTACATGTTTCGCCTACGACCAGACGACGACAGGACGCCATCGGCCTCTATCAGGAGGGATGGCTACATCAAGGACTTTGGCAGCGGCTGGGGTGGCGATATCGTGGCGCTTATTCACGAATACCATAACGTACCGCTCAAAGAGGCCACCAGCTGGGTGGCTCAGTGCCTTGGCATAAGGATCGACTATGAGTAACCATCTCCCGCCGCCGGTGGATCTCACCCAGCCGCTGCCAGCCAGACCAGAACCAGACCGACATTATACCAGCAAAGAGGATAAGCCAAAATATAACCTCGATGCTATGCACGAGAGCTTTAAAGCAGCCAAAGAGGAGCTTGATAATATCGCCTGCACCAAGCCGGTATCGGAGTGGCCAGCTGGGTTTATCAATCCGACTACCCTGCTCTATGAGCTAATAGACAGGGATATTTGGAGACCTAACGGCGGCCAAGTAATACGCAAATCCATAGGCTATAGCCAAAAGTACAAAAGCCTTACGGTATCGCTCTTTGACGGGGATGCAGTAGCGGCCATCTGCATCCGTAACGCCACCGATAGGGATGGTAATCCCGTTAAGTGGAAGACTTACGGCAGCAAGCGATACATACCTCATCGGATATTCGATATCGAAGATCCCACCATTTTCGTAGGGTACGGCATAGGGGAGTTTTTGCTCTTCGAGCTATTGGAGCTCAACTATATGGTGCTGCAAAGCGACAGCATTGCGCATACGCTCTTTAACAACCCCTACGCACCTCTTTTAGAGGATAGATACATCTTTGCACTGCTGGATAACGATACCAGCTGCAAGGCCACCGTAGAGCAGCTGGAAAGGCATTATAGAAGCTGCAAGGTCTATGGGATAGATTTTGAGCATATTTTGGATAAAGAGCTGCCTAAGGGGTATGACTTTAGGGACTTTTGCAACGAGATAGCCAAAGAGGTGCGAGGCAGGGATTATTTGGCCGACCCCCAGCTGGTAAAACGCACCATCATGGAATATTTAGCCAATGAAATCAAACTACTATTAGGAGGGAATAAATGAGCGAATTATTGAAAAAAGTAATCGAAGAAGCCGTAGGAATGGAGACGCCTACGGCTACAGACGCGCGTGAGAGCATAAAGAACACATCTAATGAAAGTATAGCACAAAAGAACCAAAACCAGATTAAAAAAGAACTCATAGAAACTCTCCTAAACGATATAGAAAAAGTGGATCTCAATGAGCTTTGCAAAAAATATGGTTGGGTGCCAGAATACGATAGAGACGGTAACGAAAAAAAGCCGCTGCAAAAGCACATCAAAGTGGCAATCATTAAGCACCTCATCGATATCTCGAAGCAAAAAGATTGGAAGCTTGCAAAAGATGGCGATTATATCTACATCTACAATGGAGCGTATTGGATACCTTTTGTAAAAGACGACATCATTTATCTTTTAGAGCGATTTGCCATAAAAGCTGGGGTATCCATGATAGAAGCAGCCGAAGAGCAGTTTTTGGAAAAGCTCTACAGACAGCTGCAAAAAGAGAGCTATTTTAACAGCAAAAATCACACCAATAAAAACCTCATTAACCTACAAAATGGAACGTTTGATATTGCCTCTTTGCAGCTAAAACGCTTTGATTATAGAGACTTTTTGACTTATCAACTCCCTTATCCTTATAAGGAAGGCGCTACCAATCCATTGTGGCACAAATTTTTGGATGAAGTTTTACCAGACAAAGAGACCCAAAGAACACTCCAGGAAGTATTAGGCAGCATTTTTATCAAAGATATCAAGCTGGAATACATATTTTTCCTCTATGGAAGCGGACAGAACGGCAAAAGCGTAGTCATGGAAGTTGTCAGCACGCTATTAGGCAAAGAGAATATCAGCAACTTTTCGTTAGAGCAGCTCATGGAAGAGCATAATAGAGCCATGATAAAAGATAAGCTGCTCAATTTTGGCAGTGAGACCAATATGAAAAAGATAGATGTGGATACATTCAAAGCTTTGGCCAGCAACGAACCAGTCCAAGCCAGACTCAAATATGGCAACTCTTTTATGATGGAAAACTATGCCAAACTCATATTTAACGTAAATAAATTCCAATTTAGCGATATTGAATATACCAAAGGCTTTTTTAGACGATTTTTGATAATCCCTTTTGATGTGACGATACCAGATGAAAAAGTGGATAGACGCTTGCACCACAAAATAATCGCCGCTGGCATGGAAGGGATTTTGAATTGGATCATCCAGGGAGCCAAGAGAGTGATTGAAAACGAAGATATCTATATCTCCAATAAGTGCGAAATTGCCAAAGAGCAATTTTTGAAAGAGATAGACAACGTAAGGCTCTTTTTGGATGATAATAGCTACCAACCAAGTAAATACAACCGTATAAAAGCTGCTGCACTCTATGGTGAATATAGGAACTACTGCATGCAAAATAATTTTAGAAGCGTAAGCAGCAAAACATTCAAAGAGAGACTGCAGTCATTCGGTATCATGTGGAAAAAAGGAAGAGATACGAGCTATTATCTCGTTGAAAAAATATAAAATGAAAAAAATGTTTTCAAAATTGGATACACTCGATACACACACCCCATAAAATATCCCAATTTATGGGATGTTTTACCGCTTCAATTACTTTACGCTGGATACACTTTCGATACACACTCAATACACCTAACAATACACAAAAAGAAAATCAAGCACTCTCCTATAAGGCAACATGCTCTTTGAGTGTGTATCGAGATGTGTATCGTTTGTGTATCGAAAATGTATCGAAAACAAGATTTGCAACATTGCTAAAAGCTCCATAAAATCGGCATTCTACGCATATTTGTGTATCGTGTGTATCGAAAAATAAAAACATTTTTTCTAATTTATATTTTGAGGAAAAGAAACAAAACCCTACAGAAAAATACAAAAAGGTACTGACTAAACGATCCAGCCAGCGGGTGGTGTGAGCCTCGAGGTCTTTTTAGCTACAGAATTTTAGAGGTAGTTATAATTAGTCAATTTCTAAGCTTAAGAATTGCTCTCAATGCCGATATTTCGCCTGCTGCAGCGAGTTGACTATTTTATAAGTAGCAGTCAATTTTTACTTATAAAATGCAGGGGTGGGTTAAAAATTATCTACCCTGAACCTCTCCAGCGGCCGCCCAGCTCCACACAAACAAAAACCGATTTTGAGGGGGTGGGGGTATAGGTTCTTTTTGGAGGTAAGGCCGATGCGGGTAGTGCGAGCCCCCAGCGCTTATCTGGTTAGACAATATTTTTATGTTTCTAATTTTTCAATTATGGACATCAGCCTAATATTATTCTCTTAGTGGAAATACCATTACAATATATATATAAAAACTATGACTGATATGATATAATTTTTATACCTTAATAACCTATAGGCATGCAATGGAGTTCGAATACGACAGCAAGAAAAGCCAGATAAACAAAGCAAAGCATGGCATAGACTTTGAGGAAGCCAAGCAGCTCTTTGAAGATGACAATTCTTTAGTAGTGCCAGCTAAAGAGGTAGCAGACGAGGAGCGTTATGCACTTATCGGCAGGATGAGTGGCAAATGCTATGTAGCCATTTTCACCTTTAGAAGAGAGAAGATTAGACTCATTAGTGTGAGACGATGTAGAAAGAAAGAGGAGGCAAATTATGAGCATTACAGCAAAAGAGTTTGACGAGAGATTTGAAAAAGAGGATATTAGCGATCTACTCGATTTCGAAGCGGCAAAACCTATTAAAGAGCTCAAAAAGCCAGCTATGAAAAAGATTAATATCGACTTGCCTACCAACATCCTGGAGCTTATCGATAAAGAAGCCAATAAGATAGGCGTTGCCAGACAAGCGCTGCTCAAGGTGTGGATCGTGGAGCGGCTCAAAGATGAGTTGGCCAAACCTTTATAGGCAAACAACCTACAGCAGTAGCACTAAGAAATAAAGAACCACCACTGCCAATATGAGACCCATCACAGGATAAACCCTGCCGCTGCACCTTCGATGCTGCCTTCTATAACAGCTTTGAGTGTAGAGATAACATCGATCTTCATATCTAACCTATCCTTGCAAAGCAAGTTGACAATCTGCGTAGATTGACAATATCTCACTCCCATTATATCGGCTACAGGTGCATCGTCAACACCACTTTTTCAGCCTGGCACATCGAGCTAGGGCGCGGCCCTGCCGACCCCTGTAAAACCAAATGCCAGAAAGAACCTATCGAGAGTTTACACGATTGTCAACCAGGTTTACATCATTTTGTGCGTGCGAAAATTGGGGTTCGCGAGCACCGCAGCGATTTTCATTTTTTAAGGACCCGCGCTAATACTATTTTACACATCCACTCTTTTGCTACAATAGTGATATGAAAAAGTTTTTGAACATTATTATGGATAACGCTTTTTACGGTTATCTTTTTAGCGCCGCTCTTATCTTTTTATATACTTTCCCACAGACATTTGATTTTGAAGAGTGCCTGATAGGTAGCCTCTTCTTTGGCATCGGCATTATGCCTCTTGTAGCCTTTGTCCTGGCTGCCATAGAGTCTGTGCTTCCTGAATGAACACTCTAAACTCCACTACTCCCCACTGCTTTTAAGGTTTGAAAAATCAAGAGTTTTGAAAAGAGAAGTTTTCAATACTTTTTTGCGCTTATTTTCCCTTCTTTTCGACCCTCATCGGCAGATTTAAGGGTAGAAAGCTTAAAATGCCTCATTTCTAATCGTTGGTTTTAAGATTTGGTGATTTTCCGCGGTATTTGGGTCTTATTCTTATGTTTTGTAGGTAACTATATAGTTTCAGGAAAATTGCTTACAATTGATTATGATTACTTTGCATTGACAAGTATAGCACAAAATCAAATATAAAAAAGCGTGATGGATGTTTGAAATCTGTCGACCAAAGGACGACACCCAAGACGACACCCATCGAAACCTTAAACGCTAAGAAGTTCGATTTTTCGGTAGCTGGAGATGGTGCGGACGAGAGGAGTCGAACCTCCACGCCTTGCGGCACCAGATCCTAAGTCTGGCGTGTCTGCCAGTTCCACCACGTCCGCACAAGTGGTACGCCCGCCAGGACTCGAACCTGGAACCTACGGCTTAGAAGGCCGTTGCTCTATCCGGTTGAGCTACGAGCGCATAGAGTCGTAAGAGTTTGGTTGGCACGCCCGAGAGGAGTCGAACCTCTAACCTACGGATCCGAAGTCCGTTGCTCTATCCAATTGAGCTACGGGCGCACATTCGGCCCATAGGCTAAAGCAACAAATCGTATCACTTTTACCTATCGAAAAAACAGGGCTCGAAAGAGAATGGGGTGGATGACCGGACTCGAACCGGCGACCCCCAGAGCCACAATCTGGTGCTCTAACCACCTGAGCTACACCCACCACATGAGTGTGAAAATGGTCGGGGCGGAGGGATTTGAACCCCCGACCCCCTGGTCCCAAACCAGGTGCGCTAACCAGGCTGCGCTACGCCCCGACAATTGGACTGAAATTATAGTTAAAAACACTTTTTTTGTCAAGAATTGCTATAATTACGCAAAAACGAAGGAATGGGCCTTGAAAATCCAAAGATTTAGCAAAATCGGCTTCATTTTGGCGGCGGCAGGAAGTGCCGTAGGCTTGGGAAACATCTGGAAGTTTCCCTACATGACCGGGGTCTATGGAGGCGGTGCATTCGTGCTGGTCTATCTGGTTACCATCGCGTTTATCGGTTTTTCGGTGATGATAGCCGAGATGCTCATCGGAGCCCTGGGGCGCAAAGATACCGTCAGCTCTTTCGAAAAGCTAGCACCACCCAAGAAAAAGTGGTGGAAATATGCCGGTTTCATGGGTTTTAACGGCATCATCATCATGACCTTCTACTCCGTGGTCATCGGCTGGATATTCTACTATCTGGTCAATGTGTTCGCGGGGCTACCTGCCACCACCGACGAGGCCAAGCATATTTTCAACGCTCTCGTGAGCGACCAGGTACTGGTGCAGGTCTTTTTCCACACCCTCAGCGTCATAATCGTCGGCTACATCGTCTATCGCGGTATCAAAGGGGGTATCGAAAAGATCAACCTTATCTTGATGCCTGCTCTCATCGTTATCCTCTTCGGTCTCCTCGCCTACGCCTTTACACTCGATGGCTTCGATAAAGCCTTTGCCTTTATGTTCGAACCGAAGTGGGAAAAACTGAACTCCGAAGCCTTCATCCGCGCTATCGGCCACTCCTTCTTTACGCTCTCGCTGGGTATGGGGGCCATCATGACCTACGCAGCATCGCTCCCCAAAGATACTAGCATCACCAAGACCGCCTTTATCGTCACCTTCATGGACACCCTCATCGCCTTGGTGGCGGGACTCGTGATCTTTAGCTTTTTGTTTCAATTCGGCGCCAAGCCGGGGCAGGGACCGGGACTTGTTTTTATCTCCTTGCCCACGATCCTCAACAACTTCGGCTCCCTCGGCATCTTCTTCGCCTTCTTGTTTTTCCTGGCTCTCGCATTTGCCGGTATCACCTCCGCCATCAGTCTCGTCGAGCCCGTGGTGCAGTATCTCATCGACCGCTTCAACATGACGCGCACCAAAGCGGTGGTGCTCATTAGCATCATCTACTGGCTCGTGGGTATCGGTGCGATACTTTCCTATTCCAAAGCGTGGGGAGAGGCTTTCACCTTCCTCGGCAAGCCGCTTTTCGATCTGCTCGAATACACCACCGACTCGATTCTTTTGCCGCTGGGCGGTTTCCTCATAGCCGTCTTCGTAGGCTACGTCTTGCCTAAAAGCGAGGTGCGCGCACACCTCAACACCCCAAGCGAGCTGCGTGCGTCACTCTATAGCGTATGGCTCTTTTCCATCCGCTACATCGCACCGCTAGCCCTCATCTTCATGATGCTCAACCTCATGGGAATCGTCACGCTATGAGAAAACTTTTGCTGATACTCGTGGCCTGGCCGCTCCTGGCCGCCACCATCTACAACGGCCAGACCTTCATCATCCCTTTTGATAAAACCTACAAAACCTTCATGACCCATACCACCGTAGGAAATCTCCTCATCATCCCCATCCCCTACGATGCCAAACCCGCCACCAGATGGCTGCGCATCGACGGCAAAGCGGTGCGCCTGGTGATCAAACGCAAGCGCTACCCCAAAGCGCGCCTGCGCGTGGATCCTTCCAAGGTGCACCCTCCCAAGCTAGCGCGAAAACGCATCGCAGCCGAATACAAAGAGGCCAAAAAAATCTACACCCACGTCACACCAAAAAGCTACATCACCCGCCCTTTCGCTCTGCCACTTTATAGCGAGATCACCGATACTTTCGGTACGGCACGCATCTTCAACGGCTCCTTGGCAAGCTATCATAGCGGCACCGATTTTCGCGCGCGCATCGGCACACCCGTGCGCGCCGTCAACGATGGCAAAGTGGTCTTAGCGAAAAAGCGCTACTATGCGGGAGGTTCCGTCATCATCGATCATGGACGAGGGATCTATAGCTGCTACTATCATCTGAGTCGCTTCAAAGTAAAACCTGGAGAAATGATCAAAAGAGGAGAGGTCATAGCCCTTAGCGGCAAGAGCGGTCGCGTGACGGGACCACACCTGCACCTGAGTTTCAAGGTGCGCGGCATCACCGTCGATCCGCTCCAGTTTATCGAAGCTTTCAACCGCGCATTTGAGCATATACAATATAATAAATGATTCTTTAAAAATCTAAAACAAGAATTTCCTGTGCACTCCAAAAAAGAAATTAAGGCTAAAGATGCGAGTATAAGGATATAGGTAGCAAAATCGTGCATAGGAGGCTCGTAGAGCTTTAACTCGATACTTTTCTCGAATTTCGAAAAAAAATCGAAATACGGCGAAATTAGAGCTATTTACGTTTAATTTTTTTATGATTTACCAACATTTCTTTTTTGATTTCATTGACAATGTACTCTTTTAATTCCTCATAGCTTATATTTTGAGTAATTAATCCATCGAGACCTTCGTCATCTTCTAACTGTTTTTTTGAATTTATCCACATTAAAATATGATCATCGGTATAGGTTATTCTATAACTTTTGATAATATCGAGCATCTCCCCGGTGCTTAATAGTCCGTTTTGTAGCATGTAAACCACATCATACAGATCACGTATTCTGTTTCGATCCATAAGAAGCAAAGACTTCATTTTTTTAAGCGATTCCAATGAGGCAACAGGCATATCATTTATATGTACTATATCTCTATGTGTTAAG
The DNA here is from genome assembly GCA_027084065.1 of Helicobacteraceae bacterium. Classification (GTDB taxonomy): domain Bacteria; phylum Campylobacterota; class Campylobacteria; order Campylobacterales; family Sulfurimonadaceae; genus S012-15. The sequence continues at coordinate 12,062 of JALWLR010000185.1, forward strand.
AGATCTTTCTTTTCTAAGATATTTCCACTAAAAACGGAAAACTCAACCTTAATTCCGTCAATGACAAAACGCTGATGGTAGTCGTCTATATCGCCGCCCTCATTTGCGAATATTTCTCTTTCGATGCCCCAAGGTACATATCGAGCGCCATAACGCCTTGCAAATAGTGCGATCTGCTCTCTTGGGAGTTTTTCTTGATCGTAAAAGACAAAATCGAGATCCTCGCTTAAACGATGTCGTAAATGTAACGATAGAGCCGTACCGCCTACAAGTACCGCTTGATCCATGCGAAAAAAGATAAAATCTTTTATTTTGTCTAAAACTTTTTTAGTTTCTAATTTCATAGTATGTCCCATAGGTAATAATTGAAACGTTGGTGTGTAGCGACGAAGTTCTTTTTCTTCGCGTAGGATGTTCAACGCTTGCTTTATGTATTTGCGACATTTTGTAGAAAAGTACTCTTTTTTTTGCTCATAGAGATCTTCTACTTGATGCAACCCCATAAGTTGAACGAGCTCAAAAACCGTAATGTAAGAGCAAGCATTACGTAGCGCTATGAGAAAAAGTTGCCGGGGAGTAAATTCTAAAATATCCGGCGAGCTCCAAAAAGGATTAAGGCTAAAGAATCGTTTATGGACTCTTATCTTATTGGGCTGGAGGGCATTATCCCCAGCCGAAACGTTTGTAATGTTGTATCGTTTTTTTTGCATCTTCAATCGCTTTTTTCGTCTCTTCTATGCCTTTGGCTTTGATCACGTGTGGGAGCTGATGCATTTTGGTCCATAGATACCACGCTCCGAATCTGTCCGTATAGAGCATACCGTTGGCATTGTGCTCTTGCACGATATCGCATTCTTTATCCCCGTTGTAATTATCTACTACTAGTATTTCTAGCCCCTCAATATTTGATATTTTCATAACTTCCATAAATTCCACCTTAATCGACTTAATACATCACCCACAAATATGACGAATGATCAAAAATCCTTCTCTTTGCCTCTGTAATATTCTAACTGTTTGTTAAATTTCCATACCCCCTGATCGTAGAGCATCTCCACGATGGTAGGATACGGTTCTTTTTCGCGATCATCGGTATAGTAGATCAAGACATACGCCGCGTTTCCGTCCTTTTTAAAGAGCTTCGTACGAAGCGCAAGTTTGTCGATATCTTTCAAGTAGGCGTTAGCCCAGCGAAGATAGAGCGCCTTTTGCCCCTGCTCGGCCAAGGCTCTGGCTATGGCCAGGTCTCCCGTGCGAAGATTGCGATAAAAAAGCTGCAAAGCCTTTTCGGGATCGTCCGCGCCTTCGATATTGAGTTTCGTTACGCCTCCGTTTTGACATCCGCAACTACTCTGCGATCCACATCCGGTAAAAAAGAGCGCCGCCGCTACCGCGATACTCGCTACAAGATACTTTTTCATCGTTTCACCTTTTTTGGATTTGGTAATATTTGTCGTCCTCTCTCTCCAGATCGAGCCACAACGTAGCTTGATCACCGTTTTCAATTCCGCAACCGCCAAGCAACTTATCAACTTGCCTAGGCGTTACATTCCCAAAACCTTGAATCTCGTAAGGTATATAAAAATCACACACATTACATACCACCATACTGCTCTTACACTCCAAATCCCCACCACATCTGGGGCATTGGTGCATCATTTGATACATTATTACTCCTTTCACACCTTCTCGCTAAGATACAATCGCAAGCAACGCTATAATCATAATCCCCCAACGTAACGTAAAAGAGTCGAAGAGCAAAAAGCACGCCAATATCGCTATCAGTGCCTCTTTTGATAGCAGAAAGTATTTTAACCCCAATTTCAGCCGGTA
>JALWLR010000186.1 GCA_027084065.1 Helicobacteraceae bacterium
GACTTTTTTTCCGTTGAAGTCATAGGTATGACTTGCTACATACTTCCCATGCGTGTTTGCTTTAGAAGCAGTACTCTCTGACGACGCGGTACCTGTGCTGTCCATAGAGCAAGCGGCAAACGTAAACACCGCTGCAACAGCAGAAATCGTTATGATTTTTTTATGAGATAACTTGAACATTGTTTACCTTTCCTTCCGCAGTTACTTCCCACGTAGCAATTGCATTTCTATGATATACGGACTCAACACCCATGACCGATCTTTCATGTTTGACAGTTGGTTGAATACGTCCTGCATCATCGTATGCACGGCTTGAAAGAAGCAGTCTTTCACCTTTTTTATATTTGTGCATAAAGCTAAATCGCGTCCATGCTTTTGGAAGTACAAGACCTTTGAGACTTGCTTCTTGCCAGTTTTTACCGCCATCGAAAGATATATCGACACCTTCGATTGTTCCTTGTCCGCTCCATGCAAGACCCTCTATCTCTACCCATTCGCCATCTTTTAGATCTGTCCATGGTTTTTCAGGACATGGGCTTGTAATGATAGAGTTTACCTCAAGAGGATAAAAGTGCTGGATAGCTTTTCCGCTTGGTTTAAGACATGTATATTTTGCTGTTTCTTCTTTTGCAAAGAACGGCTCGCTTGAGAACTCAAGTCTTTTTACCCATTTAACACAGAGGTTTCCTTCCCATCCTGGAAGAAGTAGTCGCACAGGGTAGCCTTGCTCTGGGCGAAGTGCTTCACCGTTTTGTCCATAAACGAGCATAGCGTCATCGAGAACTTTGTCTATAGGAACGGTTCTTCCCATTTCAGAGTTGTCGCTTCCCTCAGCTAGCATCCATTTCGCTTCTGGTTTGAGACCGAGATCTTTGAGAATGTCTTTAATGTAGACACCTGTCCACTCTGAACAGCTCATCATCCCTTTTGCAAACTGAATAGAGTTGAACTGCGGTCCTCTCCACTCAGGTCCACCGTTTGCAGGACACTCTATGAAGTGAATACGGCTTACACTTGGGTATCTTTTAAGTTGGTCTAGAGTTAAGACGATTGGCTTTTCAACTAGTCCGTGAATCATCAGTCTGTAGCGGTTTGGATCGACATGTGCGACACCACCGTGATCGCGGTTGAAGAAAAGACCGTTTGGTGTGATGATTCCGTACATATCTTGAATAGGACACATCGCAATAGAAGCGTACCAGTTCCCTGAAGCAAGAAGCTGAGAGTTTCTTCTAACGACATTATGTTCATATGGAGAAGGTTTTCCATATCTGTTTTTTGTTACAGGATCACCGAGTTTGACGCCCCAAGGCACCTCTTCGACAATGTTCGGATCACCTTTTTCTTCAGCGAGTGCATTGGTTGCAGCTAAAGATGTTCCGGCGATAGCAGTTACAGAGAGCGCAGCGCTTTTTTTGAAAAACTCTCTTCTGCTAGAAAGCTCTACCTCGCTTTGTGACGAGACGGGAGCGTTTTGAGTTTCTTTAATATCCATCTTTTCCCCTTTTGGTATTGATATTTTATATTAAAGGAGTCCGTAGTACTGCTTTAATACTAAAATAATATCAAGCATAATTATACAGAAATAAGCTTGTAGGAAGCTATAGGGGGAAGCTTTCCTATTTCTTTTGTTACTAAAGGAAACATTTGCGTGATATTAATGTAACAAAATCTCCCATTTTACATGAATAGCGAGAGAATGAGGATATAATAATTCTTTCAGCTTATGAAATCGATAATAAAACTATATTTTTCCGCTTTTTGTCTTCGTAAATAAATATCTTAAAACCATTGTAATCGACCTCTTTTATCGTTTCTTTTTCAAAAAAGGAAGATACTTTATACTTGTGCAACTTTGTTGGAATATTGAGGATGATCGTATCGAGGTAGAGTTTGAAGTTTTTTGCGCTTTGACAATTTAGCTGCTGGAGCATACTGTCTAAAATTAGTTTCAGTTCGTTTTCGAACTTTTCAGTCGCGACTATTTTCATTGCATCGCTCCTCTAACCACTCTTTTGTTTCTTCCATACTTTTGAGATACTCTTTCGTCTCTAATTTGCCCTCTTCGTAGAGCTTTACACTCTCCTCTATACTTTGGAGGTATTTTTTTAGTGCTTCATCCATGGTGCCTTCTTTTTTTAAAAGAATTGTACCATAGATATAAGAAGAGGCATTATTCCTCTTCTTGCTCTTTTTCCTCAGACTCTAAACCGAGCGCTTCATTTACATTGTCGTTAATATCTTGAAGAGAATCGATGGCATCTTCGTAGGCTTCTACCTTCTCATCGCAATCTTCACTCTCTTCTGCAGTTGCAGCTGCCTCTTTGAGAGTGTCTTGAATAAGATAGGTTTTAAAAGGTTGTCCATATTCATAGACTATCTCTCCACCATCTTTGCCTTGAAGAAGTACAGCGCCTGCTATGATGAAAGTAGCGACTATAGCAACTGCTTCAAGTGTAAATTTTTTTAGCTGGCAGCCAATGACTTTGACAACGGCAATGATACCCATCGCAATAGCGAGGTAAAGACCGAGCGCTTTATGTTCAAGCAGCTCATGCTTTCCGTCAGGACTTAAAAATTCAAAGATTTTCGGACCTGCTTGGTTGCCGGTATACCATGCAATGCCTATGGCTATCGCTGTTAGAACAATGGCAAAAGAGGAGAGTTTTGCAGTAAAACTGTCTCTTTTTACAAGGTAGATTGCTCCTAAAACTGAAGCGACTAGCGGAAGTGCAATAGCGAAATGCGCTGTAGCGGGATGTAACATCATGTAGTTTCCTTATTGTAGGGTTTGGATTGTTTTGTATAATATAAAATTATATTGAAAAAGAGTGTAGCTAAGAAAAAGGAAAAGAAACTAATCCTTTTGTTTCAGTTTTTTTAAAGTGGCTTTGGGTGTTGGCATCGGTGGAGAGAAGAGATAGCCTTGAGCGTACTCTATACCTGTTTCTTTTAAGATTGCCAGCACGTCAGAGTCGTCTACGAATTCTGCCACAATCTTGAGGTTCATTCCTCTAGCAAACATAACGATACTTTCAAACATATGGCGTTTACGTTTATTGGTAGCTATCTCTTTGATGATAGAGCCATCTATTTTTAAAATGTCTATTTGCAGTTCGGCAAAGTAGGAGAAGTTAGAATAGCCGCTTCCAAAATCATCGATCAAAATCAAAGAGCCAAAGGAGTGCGCACGCTCTATAAAGAGTTTTACCGCTTCTAAATCATAGAGCTCTTCTGTTTCAAGCAGTTCTATATCTATGCGAGATGCTGTAAGAACGTGCTGCTCAAAGAGGGAAAATATCTCTTCGACCAGTGTTTCGTTCAAAATATCGGAAACGGAGAGGTTGATGGAGAAGCGGTATTGTGGATAATTTGCGGCACTAAGAAGGGTGTGTTCGACGACACGCCGTGTCAATTCTT
>JALWLR010000187.1 GCA_027084065.1 Helicobacteraceae bacterium
GGATTTGAAAATACGTTTATAGTGATTATAAACGGCAACGCTTACGAGTTTTCGCGCTCTTTCTTGACCTATGATGTATTCGCCTAAGAATTTATCGAGCTCTTTTGGTGTGAGAAGCTGAGCCGTTTTTTCAATGAGCTCTTTGTTTTCCTCTTTTGCGTTTTTATCGTCTCCGAACATTATTTTATAAGCGGAGTAGACGCAGTTTTTACATATGTATACGCCTTGACCTGCTATGAGAGGATTACTTTCACTCTCTTGCGCTTTACAAAAGCTGCAGTGTCTATTTACCATTGTGTTTCCTTTCAAAAGGTATTCCTCTTTTTGTCTTTAATATGAAGTTACAAAGATTGTGAACGTGATGATTGTCCGTTTTTTCAAGCAGCTCGCTTGCACTCTCTTTTATGGGTTTGCCCGATTCGAAAATCTCTTTATAGGCATTTTTCAAAGCATCTATATCGCTTCGATCGATGTTGCGTCGAAGTCCTGTGAGGTTGAGTCCGCGAATGACGGCTCTGTTGCCTTCTGCCATGCAGTAAGGGGGAACATCTTGCGCCAAAGCGGAAGCACCAGCTATCATGGCGTAGTCTCCTACATGCACAAACTGATGAATAGGTGTCATACCACCGACTACGACATAGTCTCCAAGCTCTACGTGACCGGCTAATGTCGCGGCATTGGCAAGTATGCAGTGATTGCCTATGATGACGTCATGTCCAAGGTGCACATAACCCATAAAAAGGTTGTTGTTGCCAATGATCGTTTTGCTACCTCCGCCTTTTGTGCCGGGGTTGAAGAGAGTGAACTCTCTAATGGTGTTGTTATCCCCTATGATGAGTTCTACCTCTTCTCCTGCATATTTGAGGTCTTGAGGGATGGAGCCAAGAACGGCATGGGAGAAAATATGGTTGTTTTTCCCTATCGTTGTTTTTCCATAGATGCAGCTGTGCGCATCAATGACACTCCCCTCGCCGATACTCGCCTCCGCGGAAATGTGGCAATAGGGACCTATTTGAACGTTTTTGGCGATTTGTGCCCCATCTTCGATGATTGCGGTTGGATGAATAGTGCTCAAATTTTGTCCTATTTGTCGACTATCATAGCTTTGAGTTCCGCTTCACTGGCTAGAACGTCATCTACGTAGGCTTTGCCCTCTAGTACCCAGATGTTTCCTTTATGTTTGAGGACGTTCACTCTGTATTCGAGTCTGTCTCCGGGTCTTACCGGGTTTCTAAACTTCGCTTTGTCTATGCTCATAAAGTAGACGACTTTGTTTGCGACTTCCTCTTCTGTAAGGTCTCCCATGGATTTAAATGCGAGAATTCCACCTGCTTGTGCCATTCCCTCTAAAATCATAACTCCGGGATAGATAGGATGCCCAGGAAAGTGCCCTTCGAAAACAGGCTCGCTGATAGAGACGTTTTTATAGCCGGTAAGATTTTCTCCCGGCGTGAGATCCGTTACTCTGTCAATGAGTAAGAAAGGGTATCTGTGTGGTAATATTTTTTGAATTTCAACTACATCGATAATCATGCTTTGTAACCTTGTTATAAAAATTGACTTATTTTACCTAAAAATTGGTTAAAGTATGATTAGTTTTTCTTTCGTGTCTTCGTATGTTTTTGCATCGAGTTCGATGTTGAGTTTCGCATCGCTAATGGAGGAAATATCTGTGACGATGATGGGAGAGAGATCGTAGATTTCATCTACAAGTATGTTTCGAATCTGTTGTTGGATGGAAAAGGAGGGTGGGTCGTAAATGAGTTCCAAAACTGAAGCGTAAGAAGTGCCTGCTAAAGCATTGAAACGCTCCAGCGAGAGAAAACGAATCTCTTCACGGTTGAAATGGTATAGCCCATCTATCTCATACTCTATGCGTCCTTGCGCTTTTTTTCGAGGCAGTGTCGAGTAGGCAAGAGCAAATGCGGGTATGATCTCATTTTTGCCTTTACGAAGTCGGAAAAAGAGTTGGCGGTAGTTGAGAAACTTGTGTCTGACTATTTTGTAAGGGATGTTCTTCTCTTCAAGTTCCATTCGCTTGGTGTAGAGTGCAAGTCGCTCCTCTATGGAAGCGGGCAGAGTACTCCCGCATATAGGAGAGAACATCTCATCCATAAGCTTGTTTTGTTGCTCGCGTTGCATAGTCAGACCGAAAATACATCCGCAGTAGTCTTGTCTGTAAAGCTGCTGCTCTTTGGTAACACGGCTTTGGTCTTGCGTACCGCCGCCGCTTCTGTAGTCTACAGCGACAAATTTGATGCCTGTTTGTTTTTCAAACTCTTCTCCGGCGGCTTTGAGCTGCTGTTGAGATTTGAGTGGGCTTACCAGTAGTGTAGTCGTAAAGCTTTTCTCTCCAAGCTCTTGCGCTTTTTTGGCACTTACTAAAAAGCGTTTGTCGAAACAGACTTCACAGCGTTTGCCTTTTTCGGGCTCTTTTTCAAGACCTCGTACTGCTTCTATCCAGTTTTCGTAGTCATACTCTCCCTCAATCAATTCGATGCCGAGTTTTTTACAGCTTCGTTCTACATCGAGGTAACGAAGGCGGTATTCACTGTAGGGATGGATGTTAGGATCGTAGAAAAAGCCTGTGAACTTCTCCTGTGGAAAATCTTCACGAAGCTTTTCCAAGAAGAAGTGGCTATCTACACTGCAGCAGATATGAACGAGCATTAGTCTCTTTTTTCGAAAATTTCAATGGACTCTATATCGTCCTCTTGGCGAATGGAGTCAAGCACGTCGAAAGACTCTTTATCATCCTCTTCGATACCGCCAAAAACAGTATGTACACCGTCAAGATGCGGGCAATCTACGAAACAGATGAAAAACTGGCTTCCGCCTGTATCTTTTCCTGCATGTGCCATAGAGAGGCTGCCTCTTCTGTGTCTATGTGTGTTTTTTTCAGTCTCACATGCAATAGCCCAGTCCGGTCCGCCTGTTCCAGGCATACCTGTTGCACCTTCACGAGTATTTGGACAGCCACCTTGAGCCATAAAACCTGGAATGACACGGTGAAACTTCAAGCCGTTGTAAAAGCCGCTAGTTGCCAAATGTGCGAAGTTCGCAACCGTGTTTGGTACCTCTTCAGGGTAGAGTTTTGCCCAAATGGGACCTTTGTTGGTGTTGATCTTCGCCCACTGATATTTGTTTACATCACTTAAGTCGTATTCTTTTAGTTTTCTTCCAAACATTTCTTTACCTCTTTTGTTTTGTTTTTTGAAATTATAGTATGATTTCATTAACTTTTTAGAAGGCATTTTATTGGAATACTGGAATCACATTTACGAACATTTTGATCCCGTGGCTTTTCATATCTTTGGTATAGGGGTGCATTGGTATGGCATTATGTATGTTCTTGCACTTGTTACCGCCTTGGCAGTGGGAAAATACTTTTTAAAAAAGGATAACTACGGGTTTACTTC
>JALWLR010000188.1:0-722 GCA_027084065.1 Helicobacteraceae bacterium
GAATTTTCCCTTCTCTCTCAAGACGTTTTATCGCCTGTCTTATAATTTTATTGATCTGCATACTCTACTCCCTCGCTCCTTCAGATGATATGTGCGCTACAAATGAAACGATCGCCTTTTTCGCGGCATTTCGAATCGCTTCGAATCGCTGTTGATCCGTTATAATTGCGTTTGGAACAACTACAAAATCATAATATCCCTTTTGGGTATATTTTTTCTTTTCTCCATTGTGAAAACGGGTAATATGAAGTGTCACACGCATGCGGTATGCAATGACAAAACCGTTTGCGTCGTACTGTATGGGTGTGTAAGATGGCTGTGAAAGCTCGATAAGTAGATGAGAATCACTATGAGCTTTATCGACAAGCGACATATGAAAGACCTCTATGAGTGCTTCATCTATTGCATCTTTTGTCAAAACGGAGTTTTCGGGGTCTTCTTTGGAAATGACGACATTCGTACTTACTTTTTCGCCCAAAACACTCCGTGCATACTTTGCACTTGGTCTGTAACCACACGATGCAAAAAGCAAAATCGAAGCTAACAACAGCGCTTTTTGCATCGAAGTGTTCACAACTATCCTTTCACGACCAGATTGACAAGTTTTTTAGGAACGACAATCTCTTTGACTATCGTTTTTCCTTCCAGCCACTTCGCTACTGCCTCTTTTGCAGCAGCTACTATCTCCTCTTTGGAAGCATCGGCAGGAACCTCTATAGAAG
>JALWLR010000188.1:732-3398 GCA_027084065.1 Helicobacteraceae bacterium
TACCGACACCGTAGGCAACGCTATCTTCAACAAAAACCTCCTCTAAAAGCTCTTGCTTGCCAAGATTTTTTCTTTGAAAGAGACGCTCGCTTATCTCCCAGCAGGTATGTGGAATAACCGGCTCCATAATGGAGGTAAATATCCAGTACGCTTCACTCCAAATCGCTTCATTTTGGATATTGCCAAGTGCATTCATTGCCTCCATAACACCTGCTATCATCGTATTGAACGTATAGCGCTCTTCATACACTTCCGTTGCACGCTTGAGTGCTTCATAAACCTTTTTGCGAGCCAGCTTCTCCTCTTTGGAGAGTTTGGAGTGATCAATTGAGGGTTTTTGCTCACACACTGCGGCATTGGCACTTCGCTCATAGAAACGTTTGATAAAACGATACGCTCCCTCTACGGCACTATCGTTCCATTCAAGCTCTTGAGTCGGAGGAGCGGCAAAGAGAATGAAAAGTCTTGCCGTATCGGCACCATACTTTTGAATCAAATCATCAGGATCGACCGTATTGCCTTTGGATTTACTCATCTTTGCACCGTCTTTAAGTACCATTCCCTGCGTAAGCAATCTGCTAAAAGGCTCATCGACATCTACATAACCAAGATCACGAAGCGCTTTGGTAAAAAAACGTGCATACAGCAGATGCAGTACGGCATGCTCGATACCGCCGATATAGTGATCCACACTCATCCAGTAATCAACCTGCTCTTTACTAAAAGGCTCTCTCTCCCAGTTGCTCTCATCAGCGCAGTAACGAAGAAAATACCAACTCGATTCGACAAAAGTATCCATCGTATCGGTCTCACGTACAGCATCGCCCCCGCATTGTGGACAGGTCGTATACTTCCATGTCGGATGTCTATCAAGAGGATTTCCCTCGCCCGTTATTTCAACATCGCGCGGTAGAGCGACGGGGAGATTTTCTTTCTTCTCCATAACCAAACCACACTGCTTGCAGTGAATGAATGGAATAGGAGCGCCCCAGTAACGCTGACGGCTGATTCCCCAATCTTTGAGTTTGTAGTTCGTCGTCTTTTTACCTATGCCGTTTTGCTCGAAATATTCAATAATTTTCTCTTTTGCCTCTTGACTTGCTAAGCCGCTAAATTCGCCGCTGTTAAAAAGAATACCCGCTTCAGTGTAGGGGAGTTTGAGCTCTCCCTCTTTTGGCTTGATAACGGCTTTTATAGGCAGATCGTACTTTGTGGCAAACTCATAATCACGCTCATCGTGCGCGGGCACAGCCATGACCGCTCCACTGCCGTAATCCATCAAAACAAAATTTGCCACCCAAACCGGAATACTCTCTTTTGTCAGCGGATGAATGACGCTCAGCCCTAAGGCTACACCCTCTTTTGTCTTTTGTCGCTCGATGTTGGACGCATTTTTCATAGCCTCTATCGTCTTTTTTGTCTTTGCATCGAGAAGATCGTTTTCAAGCATATAGGTTACAATGTCATGTTCGGGAGCAAGAGCCGTATAACTGACACCATAGATAGTATCGGGACGAGTCGTAAAGACATCGAAACTCTCAAACTTGCCGCCGAGCTTCTCTTTTGAGGTTGCATCGAAATAGAGATTGAACTCCAGACCGTTTGACTTGCCTATCCAGTTCTCCTGCATAGTCAGTACCTGTTTCGGCCAGCCATTTTCCAGTTTTTTCAAATCCTCCAGTAGCTCGTCTGCATACTGTGTAATTTTGAAATAGTACTGATTCATCTCTTTTTTGATTATAGGCGTGTCGCATCGCCAGCAGCAACCATCGACCACCTGTTCATTAGCAAGCACCGTCTGATCGTTTGGACACCAGTTCAGCAATCCTTTTTTACGATAAAGCAACCCTTTTTCATACATGTCGATTATGAAGCCCTGCTCGAATTTCGTATAGAGTTCATCACTCGTTGCAAACTCCCGTTTTTTACTAAATGAAAAACCAAGTGTCTTAAACTCCCCTTTCATATAATCGATATTGGAGTATGTCCACTCTCTAGGATCGGCACCGTTTTTGATAGCCGCATTTTCCGCCGGAAGACCGAAACTGTCAAAGCCGATTGGATGAAGAACGTTAAATCCCTGCTGACGATAGTAGCGCGCAAAAGCGTCACTGATGGAGTAGTTACGCACATGCCCCATATGTAGTCGCCCACTCGGGAAGGGAAACATCGAAAGAATGTACTTCTTCTCTTTACTAAAATCACTCTCAGGCTCAAAACTCTCGTTTTTAGCCCAATACTCCTGCCATTTCGACTCTATATCTTTTGCGTTGTATTCCAAATAAATCTCCTAGTTATACTTCATAATCTTCATGTGTTTTACTACTTTCAATGTAGACAAGCCCCATTGAGAAAACGTTGGCTATAAGTGCTCCTATGGAGAGTGCCACGGCCCATTTGTCGTCTCCCATAATGACAAGAAAGATAAAAGCGGGAATCAGGTGCAAATCCGCTACGAGTGAAGAGGCCAACAACTCCGCTGAGAGCAGGTTTCGCACACCGATTTTCAAAATTGTGGAAATCAGATTCAAACTCGCCGCAATAAAGAGCGAGATGGCGTTGTTCTCGTATAAAAATCCGGCAATAGATGTCAGACTCATCAGTGAAAAAAAGACGTAAACTACTTTACCCCAATCCATTTTTGCCCTTTTACATACCCTCTAAAG
>JALWLR010000189.1 GCA_027084065.1 Helicobacteraceae bacterium
GTTTGCTCATCTATCCATCCAAGGGAGTACATCCTTGTAACGACACGATTGGCACGACCAAGCGAAATGTCGTAATTTTTTGTCGGATTGTATGTCGAAGGGGCTTTTGGCATTCCAACAAGCATAGCCATCTCTTTGAGTGAGAGTTCATCGAGCTCTTTATGAAAGTAACCGTCCGCTGCTGTTTTGACACCGTAATAGCCATGTCCGAAATAGATCTCGTTTAGATAACGCTCCAAAATCTCCTCTTTGCTTAAATGGCGTTCAAGTTTGAGAGCATATATGATCTCTTTGATTTTTCGAGAGAGCTTCTTTTCACGAGTGAGCAGCTCGTTTTTGACAAGCTGCTGTGTTATCGTACTAGCTCCTTCTACCATTTTCCCTGCTTTGATGTCTTTAACAAGGGCGCGAAAAATCGCATCGAAATTGACACCATGATGTTCAAAAAAAGAGGTGTCTTCTATGGCAAGCAATGCTTCTATGAGTCGAGGTGGAATCTCTTCGAACGTCGCATAGTAACGATGCTCTTTCGCAAAGAGATTGGCGATTTTTTCTCCGTTTTTATCGTAAATGCGTGTTGTCTGCGGAGGGTTGAAGTCTACGAGTTTTGAAATATCGTACTCATACTGCGTCAAGTAATAGCCCAAAATCCCAAACGGAGCTAAAACAAAAGCAACCAAGAAAAAGAGTGAAAGTTTTTTTATCATTGTCGAAATTTCCTTCGGGCAAAATTGGCTTCTATGAGCTGTTTGGTATAGGGCTGCATCGGGCTGGATATAATCTGCTGCGTTTTCCCCTGCTCTACAATGCGTCCCTCTTTGAGTACACACATCTCATCAGTCACTTTTGCCGCACTGAGGATATCGTGCGTGACAAAGAGCATCAAAAACCCCATCTCCTTTTGCAACTGAATCAACAGCTTCAAAATCACGTCCGTCGTTTTTGGATCGAGAGCGGTCGTCGGCTCATCGAGCAGCAGTAGTTTTGGATTGGACTCTAAAGCCATCGCAATGACGATTCTCTGCAACTGCCCTCCGGAAAGTTCCGGTGCAAAGCGCCCAAGCAGCTCTTTTTGCAATCCTACCGCCTCACACAACTCAGCGACACGCTCTTTTGGCGCAAAAAACTGTTTGTCAATCTTCGTAAGCGGAGAGAGTGCCGTAAAAGGATTTTGCGGCACCATCGCAACACTCTTGCCTGCTTCAAGCGCAAAAGGAGCATCTATTTCCATTTTGCATGTAAGTCCTTTTGGAAGCATGCCAAGAAGCGCTTTGAGCGTCAGACTCTTACCGCTTCCACTCTCTCCAACCAACCCCAAAGAGTGCTTGAGCTCAAATGAAATATCGACAAGCTTTTTTTCTTTTGCTCTAATAAGCAGTTTTTTGATTTTCATGATGTAATTATAGTAGAGTTCTTGTAAAACTCATAATTCTTGCCTAATCTGCTGCAACAGCATCCTAAAAAGCGCTTCATCCTCGCCAAGACGAGCAATAATGCGAAGAATCGCTTTTGGTACCGTCGGTTCACGGATGGCACCTATGGCAAAGCCTTTTTTTTCAAGATTTTTACGAATTTGCATTACTTTATTGTTATCGCCTACGACAATAGGAACAATCAATCCAGCCACATCCCTGCTTAAAATAGAGCAAATCGACTCATGGCGGTTATATATCTGCTCTTTGAGGGATTCTTTGTTTGCCTGAATGTACTCAAGCGATACATGAGCCAAAGCGGTATCGTAAAGACTAAGTGCCGTCGCGTAGATAAGCGGCTTTGCACGATTGAGCAAGTATGAGACAATATGGGATGAAGCAAGGATGTAGGCTCCAAAACTCCCATAGGCTTTGCCAAGCGTACCCATTTTTATGTGGCGTGGAGTGATTTTAACATTGTAGTAGTCATACACTCCCAAAAGGTTCTCCCCCACGACTCCGCTACTGTGCGCTTCATCGACTATCAGCAGTGCGTCATAACGTTCGCACAATGCGAAAACCTCTTTGGAAAGCATATCTCCATCCATCGAATAAATGCCCTCCACGGCGATAATCCGCCGCTTTTTGTCTTGATGTTTTTGTAGCAAAGCCTCAAGCTCATTCATATCATTATGTGCAAATGTTTTGCATGTAACACTTTTAATCTGGGAAGCAAGTACACCCGAAGCATGATACTTCTCATCCATCAAGACAACATCGCCTTTACGCGCTAATGCTTCAATAAGTGCTATATTAGCATTGAATCCGCTGCCAACTACAATGCCCTCTTCAAACCCGTTACAACTACACAGATACTCTTCAAACTCTTTATGAAGTGCATGGTAGCCGCCGACAAGCAGAGAGGCTTTTGGAGCGTGAATGCCGTACTCTTCCACCTTATGGCATGCTTTTGTATGGAGCTTGGGTATATGCGCAAGTCCCAAATAGTCGTTAGAAGCAAAATCGTGCAAATTTTTGCTTACTACTTCTCTGCTTCGAAATCGTCCGCTCTTTTGTAAGGCGCGCAGCTCTTTTTCATAAAAATTCATCCAATAACTACACGATCCCTTCCTGATGTTTTCGCTTTGTAAAGCGCATTGTCCGCTCTTTTGTAGATGTCGGCTTCACTTTCGCCTTTGACATACTGCACAACACCCAAACTAACCGTAATAGGAATCGTTGCATTTTTGTTTTCTCGTACAATGGTATTGATTTTTTTCGCTACGCGAACGGCATCATCAAGTGTCGTCTCCGGCAAAATAATGCCAAACTCTTCTCCCCCGATGCGACAAAAGACATCCGGTTCACGTATATGCTGTGATACAAGATTTGTAAACTCCACCAAAACCTTGTCGCCCATATCATGTCCATACTTGTCATTGATTTTTTTGAAGTGGTCTATGTCAAGTAAAACAAGAGAAAAAGGACGACCGTAGCGCTCTGCAAGAATAATTTCCGTATTTAGTTTTTCTTGAAAAAAGCGTCTGTTTGGTATGCCCGTAAGCGGGTCGGTAATAGCTGTCTTTTCCAGCTCAAGACGGTAAATCTCCTCTGTCGTAATGTCCGCCATGACGATGCTATAAAGACGCTCTTTAGACTCTACTTCAGAAACACTCACTAAAAAATAGTATACTTTACCGTTTATGTTAATTTTTACTTTATGCTTTTTATTTGGATGATGCAGTACATACATAAACCACGGCTCGCCCTCTTCTTCTATGTGTAAGTAGCCATCCTCCTCGATGAAATAGTCCTGCAAACAGCGTTCACCCAGTGCTGCAAAATCCTTCAGCGACTCAAAACCGAATATCGTCAAAAATCTTCTATTTACATCGACTACTTTCTTGCCATCGGTTATGATTATAATGTTCTCGCTCGTATCGATGATGCTTTTGTAGTACTGTTTTTGCAG
>JALWLR010000190.1 GCA_027084065.1 Helicobacteraceae bacterium
ACCGCTTCTGTTACTGGCTCACCAAGATATGCTTCTGCATCCTCTTTTAGTTTTGTAAGGATTTTTGCCGAAATCTCTTCTGGAGTGTAGATTTTTCCATCTACATCAACAGCTGCTTTTCCATCTTTGTTGACGATAGTGTATGTAACTTTTTTCATCGCCTCTTTGGTCTTCTCTTCATCGTACATAAGACCCATGATTCGTTTGATGGAGCTGATAGTTCTTTTTGGGTTGGTAATTGCCTGACGTTTCGCAGGATCACCTACTAGTACCTCTCCTTTGTCTGTAAACGCGACAACGGAAGGAGTTGTGTTTTTTCCTTCTTTATTTGGGATGATTTTTGGTTCCCCACCTTCATATACTGCAACACATGAGTTGGTTGTACCTAAGTCGATTCCTATTACTTTGCTCATTTCTTTCTCCTTTTGATTTTAATAACTGTTAATTTTTTAACTGGCGAAATTATAAACCATTTTTGAAATAACTTCTGCCACCTAGGTGGCAAAGCACCTTAGTTGGCTACAACGACCATCGCTTCACGAAGCGGACGGCCTTTGTACTTGTACCCTGTTTGGAACGTCTGAACGATTTGACCGCTCTCTACTTCATCATGATCGACACTCTGGACGGCATTGTGAATGTTTGGATCAAACGGTTCTTCGTGATCGACCTTTTCAACACCGTGTTTGGCGAGATTGTCCAAAAAGAGTTTGTACGTCAGTTCGATTCCCTCTTTCATCTTTTCAAGCAGATCCTCGCACGGTGCTTCACCTTCAGCCGCTTTGAGCGCACCTTCTAGCGAATCGAGTACGGGGATCATATCTTTTGCAAATTTTTCATTGGCATATTCGATTGCCTGATACTTCTCTTTTTCAAGGCGTTTTTTGACGTTTTCAAAGTCTGCATGTACGCGTGCATATTTATCTTTGAACGCGTTTAACTCCTCTTGCATTTTTTGGAACTCATCTTCGAGGCCTTTTTCATCCTCTTGCATTTGCTCCTCTTCATTTTGCTGAGATTTTTCTTCTTGTTTTACTTCTTCTTCATTTTTTCTTTTCTTGCTCATAGTTGTTCAATACTCCTTCATTGTAAATTTCTGTGTCATTATAGCACTTGAGCCGTTTAATGTCAAGTAATGATTGATAATATAAGATAAATAAAGTTGAGTCAAAGTATATAAAGTGTGAGTAGCGGCTCTTTCACTTGCTTTTACAATGATAATTGCAAGAACTCTATTGTATAATTAGAGAGCTTGAATAGGAATAAAGTGAGTTGTTGATGAAAAAAGTGAAAATAATTTTATCTCTTATTTTTTTTGTGTCAGTTTTGCTTCTAGCTATCCTCTATACCCCCTTTGGAAATCGACTGCTTCAACCCTTGCTGGAGCGGCAGTTGCAAGCGCAAAGCGGGATGGAGTTGCATATTAAGCGTTTTAGGCTTACGCCGCGCACGATTGTACTTGAAATTGCACTTTCTCCTTCAAATAGGCTGATTATAGGAGGTAAACTCTCTTTGCTTACGCAAAAGTATAATCTCGCTTATGAGATGAAAATAGCTGCTTTGGAGGAGTTGCGGGAAAAAACGGGGCATGTTTTGCATGGAGAGCTTTACACAACCGGGAGAATAGTGGGCAAAGGAACAAGCGGCGTTGTTGAAGGAAGCAGTGATTTTGCAAAAAGTGAAACTATTTATTCCATTGCCTACAAACAATTCTACATACAAAAAGTGGTTTTACATGCAAAACATATCGATACGGCAAAGCTCTTGGTCACATTGGCAGAGGAGCCCTATATTGCAGCTGTTTTGAATATCGATTTGGAAGTGGGGAATCTGGTATCGAAAAATTACGATGGCGAAGTGCATCTTGATATAGTACAAGGCGAGTTCAATCGTGAGGTTTTTGCCAAAGAGTTTGGGGTCAAAATTCCCAAAACGACACTCAAAGCAGAAGCAGATGCTCAGATACAAAACGGAAAAATTGCTTACAATATGGCAATAAACTCCAATTTGGTCGTTTTAAAAAGTCATGGGAGTGTGAAAGAGAAAAATTTACACACACACATGGCTCTTGATGCCGATATACGCGAGTTGGCACTGTTACGACCATTGACGCACATGCCTCTACACGGCAGTTTACGTTTGAATGCAGAGGCAAACGGGAATGAAGAAGATATGGTAATTCATGCACACAGCAATGTAGCGGATTCACGAAGCGATCTGCATGTAGCACTGCATAAAATGCAAGCACGCACACTTGCTTTGGATGTGGAGCATATGGATGTAAAAAAGCTTCTGTTTATGCTAGAACGCCCTCTTGTTACTCTTGGAGTTTTGAATCTGCATCTTGAGATGGACTCGTTGGTACGTGAGCATCTCAAAGGAAAGTTACAAGCAAATCTGCAAGGGAGGCTAAACGGGAAATATTTAACTCAGGAGTTTGAGTTGGAGAAAAAGGTACCGAGTGCACGCTATACTCTCGATACCGCTGCAACATTTGCGGGTTCGGATGCAAACGGTAATGTGAAGGTGCGCTCTTCGCTTGGAAATTTGGATATGAAAAATATAATCTGGCAGACGCAAAAAGAGTCTTTTAGCAGTGATTTCGTTTTGCATGTACCTGCACTTACGAAACTTTCATTTTTGACAAAACGAAAGTTTCGCGGAGCATTTGATATGCAGGGCAAGATTGAAAAAGAGCAACATCTCCAAATAGAGGGAAAATCGAAAATAGCACAAGGGGTGCTTCAGCTTCACTATGTCGATAACAAAACGATGATGGAGTTTCAAGATATTCATACGAAAAAACTTTTATGGATGGCATACTACCCTCAATTTATGGATGCCGTTATGAATGGCAGGGCAACTTACGACAAAGGGGTCGAGAAAGGGGAGGCACGGTTGAAATTTGCTTCAGGTCGATTTACGAAAAACACTATATTCGATTTGGCAAAACGATATACGCAAACAAATCTCTATAAAGAGCGTTTTGCGGGGGATGCAAATGTAACGTTAGACAACAAACAGATTTTTTCAACATTCGATCTTCGCTCGACACATGCAGAAATCCGAAGCACACGGACACTTTTTGATCCCTATAGCGACTACATAGATGCGAATCTTTTGTTCTACATCGATAAAACACCGGTTGTAATAACACTAAAAGGAGATGTGCATCAGCCAGCAATCGGAGTGGATATGGATGCATTTTTGCGCACAAAAGCTGGAAAGCGTCTGCAAAAAAAGGCTGCAAAAGAAATAGAAAAGTTTTTACAAAAACTGTTTTAATGCTTTGCCGTAGCGAGTGTGAGGCATA
>JALWLR010000191.1:0-1936 GCA_027084065.1 Helicobacteraceae bacterium
GATTAAAGCCGGAAGAGTCCATCAAAAGCACTT
The DNA here is from genome assembly GCA_027084065.1 of Helicobacteraceae bacterium. Classification (GTDB taxonomy): domain Bacteria; phylum Campylobacterota; class Campylobacteria; order Campylobacterales; family Sulfurimonadaceae; genus S012-15. Next base: position 34 of record JALWLR010000191.1, read on the forward strand.
TATCGGCATCTTTTGCATGTGCGACCATCTCATCTGCCAGTTTGAAAAAAAAGGGGAGTTTTTTCAAAGCATCCACAAAGCCCATAACGGCAAGGGAGCGCAAATCCACAATGGGATCTCCCAGCTCTTTGGTAAAGATGCCCTCAAATTGAATCTCATTAGGTAATTCCTCTTTGAGTCTTTTGAGATGAACGTTGGCGGAGTGTTCGAGTGCGCTGACAAGGAGTTTCAATCTAAGCCTTTTTTAGATAAAATTATATCATTATTCCAAAGAGGGCGGCGAATGGTTTATAAAAATTTTCAACTTCCAGATGGTACGCGTCTTGATATAGAGACACAAAACGGCAAAATAATCAAGATTGGAAAAGTAGAATCATCCAATGCGAAAGATATGAAGGGTGCCTATATCCTTCCAAAACTTGTCGATCTCAATGTTCGGCTCAAAGATGGCACGCTGAGTGCAAAAACGGTACAGGAGTGCGTACAAGATGCACAAGTAGGCGGTGTTGGGCATATAGTGTTACAGCCTGATTCCAATCCTCCAATAGATGATGAAGTGGTTTTGGAGTATGCGCAAAATGCCATTAAAGAGACCAAAGAGATAGGTATAGATCTGCTTATAGATGCTTTGCAGGAGGATCTTTCTCTCTCAAACATTGCCATTTTACTCAAAAAGGGTGCACTGAGTGCGCGTATGAGTACGATTGCCAAAAACGACATTGCAATGAAAGTAGCACAGTACATGCAGATGTACAAGCGTGCGTTATTTTGTAAAGCTGAAGACAATTCGCTCATTTCCGCGGGTGTGATGTTTGAAGGAGATGTCAGCTCCAAGCTGGGACTTGCCGGGATTCCGGAGCTAAGTGAAGTCGTACATGTATCTAGAATGATAGAAATAGCAAGATACTACGACATAGCTATTCATTTTCAGTCCATTGCAAGCCCAAGAAGTCTGGAGATGATAGAAAAAGCTAAAAATGAAGGTGTGAAGTTAAGTGCGGAAGTAAGTTTGCATCATCTTGTTTTTTCCGATTTAGCGTGTGAAAACTTCAACACAACAGCAAAAATAGACCCGCCGCTTGTGGATGAGTCCATGAGAAAAGAACTCATAAAAGCCTTACAAAACGGTCGTGTAGAGACACTCACACTTTTGCATCAGCCAAGCTCTCCGGTAAACAAAGAGGTGGCTTTTTACGATGCCGCCTATGGAAGCAGTGCATTGAGCGACGCATGGGCGTTATATTATACGAAGCTTGTCAAAAGCGGGATTGTTTCGCTGGAAGATGTTGTTAAAACAGCGGTTGAAAATCCATCTCGTCTTGCCGGCATAGAGGTGCCCAAGCTTGAAATTGGAGAAAGTATAGAGAAATTTGTAGCTTTGGATGTAGATAGCTCTTATAAGGTTTCCAATAGCAATTCGCTTTATAATGGCGAGGAGATTTTTGGAAAAACGACATATTTGTCATAAAAAGAGGAAAAGAAATGAAAATAACGATAAACGGTGAGACAAGAGAGTTTCCAAAAGGAACTACGCTCTATGATGTCATAGAAAAACTGGGTCTTGAGGGGAAAGTCATGGCTGCTGCGAAAAATATGAAGATAATAAAACAAGAGAGATGGAAAGAGGAGTTTTTAGAAGATGGCGATAAACTGGAACTGCTTGACTTTGTTGGAGGCGGTTGAGTTAGAAAAGTCGGAAAAAACGGTGTAAAAGTCCTGATTTTTTGGGAGTGGAAGCTTCCTTTTTAAAAACGTTTTGTTTGAGTTTGAGTCTGTACTCAAGCTGAGAGCGTACTTGGGAGCGTTAAAAATTCCGTGTCAATCTGATACAATAATATCAAGGATTGACAATGGAAGAAAGAATAGATTTTAATTTTAACGAAGTACTCAAAGAGTTCAGAAA
>JALWLR010000191.1:1946-3299 GCA_027084065.1 Helicobacteraceae bacterium
GTTAGATACATATTTGAAGGTTTAAGCAAAAGGTGTTACACCTAAAATGGTGTTACTAAAAGTTACTGACACGGAATTTTAAACGGTCTCGCGTACTTTTCTCAAAGCTACAGGCTCTATCAAATAGGCCTTTTCTTCCTCTTTTTTCATTTTTTCTCTTTGTTTATGTAATTCATCAGCTCTTTGACTGCCTCTTCGTTTTTGATGCGAAATTTTATCTCGATGCGTCTGGAAGCATCTTTGTCCTCTTTGCCGTTTTTCATAACAGGCTGTGAAAAACTACGTCCGCTTGCCGTGAGATAGTGTCGAAGAAGCGCTCTTTTTTTTGGAAATTCTTTATAAAGAAACTCCATGACGGCTAAGGCTCGTTGTTGCGAGAGGTTGAGGTTATAGAGGTAGCTTCCGTCACTGTTAGTATGTCCTTCTATGATTATCGTGTCAATGTATTTGCGGACTTTTTGGTCTTCAAGTAGTGCCGCTATGTATTTGCCAAGGAGCTTTTTAAGCTCTTTTTTCGCCTCAGGTTTGAGCTTTGCAGAGCCCTGATTGAACAAAATGTTGGAAGAGAAACGAATTGAACCGCTTTTGGGATCGATTTGAATGGAGTCTTGCAAACGCTCTTTGAGTGCCTTGACGACACCTATTTTGATGCCTGTGAGATGCTTTATTTTCAGTTTGGTTATATTGAGGTCTTCTACAACTTTTTGATACTCTCTTTTTTTTAGCAGCAACGCTTTTTGCAGCTGTGCGATTTCACTCTCTTTGAGATGAATGCTTTGCTCTTTTTCATCCAGTGTGGCTAAGAGCGATTCGTTCTTTTTTGAAAGTCTGTTTTTCGTTTCATTGCACTCTTGCAGCTCTTCATTGGAGGCTAAGAGGAGTTTTTTGACACTATCGAGCTCTTTTTGTGTCAGGCTCATTTTTGCGGATTTTATGGAGATGTCGTTTTTAAGCAAAAGAATTTCTCCTTGCAAGTCATCTACTTCACTTTGCAAGCGGCTTATTTGCATGCTTAAATGAAGATTTTCTTCCATTGTCTTTTGAAGCTTTTGTTTGATTTTTTGAAGTGTTCTTTTCTTTTCAAAAAGCTCTTTTTCACTGATGGAGAGTGCGGCTTTTTCTTTTTCCAAATCACTGCGTAAAGCGCTTAGGTCACTCTTTATAAGCATCGTTTTTACGACAATCGCGCCGACTACCAAAATGAAAACAAAAAGCAGCCCTGCCATCAAGTCGGCATAGGAGATCCAAAAATTTTGTTCGGAGCTGTTTTGGGTGTCGTTTTGCATGTTACTACTTCAGTTGTGAAAGTGTTTGAACGATTTGCGCTGTCTCAGAGTCTATGAGACGCAGTGT
>JALWLR010000192.1 GCA_027084065.1 Helicobacteraceae bacterium
ACAAGAGCAGTTTATCGGCTTTTTGATTCAGCTTGCATTTGCCGATGGAGAGGTAACGAGGCAGGAGGAGCGGGTTTTGGCTCGTATTGCCGAGGCGATGGAGATAGACCCCGACTTGTACCATGCGATTTTTGATGCGTTTGAGCAGATTCATGCGCAAAAGAGTGCCACGGCTGAAAACTCTTTGGAGAGTGCTTATAAACTTCTTGGAGTTTCGCCGGATGATGACATGCAGAGTATCAAAAAAGCTTACAGAAAGCTTGTTCGTCAGTATCACCCTGACATCATAAAGGCGCAGGGAAAAGATGAAAACTACCTCAAAGAGGCGACGCGAAAGACACAGGAGATAAATGCCGCCTATGAGATGATAAAAAAAGCTAAAGGGGCTTGAAGTCCACTTCCCAAAAGAACTCTATCCAGTGTGTTGCCTCATTGACCCAGTAGTCGGGCTCAAAACAGGAGCTTTGTTTATAAAAGAGCGTTGCCGTTTTGAAATGCACAAGCGGGTAGGTAAGTGTCAAGTGATTGTAGATAGCCTGAAGTGTTTCGCCACTGTCGGCTATGTCATCTACTATGAGCACTTTTGAACTTTGATCTAAATTGCATGTATCGACGATGGTTATCTTCTCTCTTTTGTTCGTTTCGTCATAGAGATGTGTTTGAATGGATTGAAGATTACGAATATCGAGTGCTTCGCTGAGTGCGTGTCCTAGTGTCAAGCCTCCTCTGCTGATTGCCAGAATCGTATCGAAGTCGTTTGGCAACATCTGCAGGAGTGTGCGTGTGTCGTTTTTGAATGTTTCGTATGGATAATATTGTTTTTGCATGTAGAATTATAAAGTTTTTTTGTAAAATCACGAAAGATGGCGGTAAATAATATTTAAGACTTCTAATGATATAATAAAAAAATATTTGATAAAACGAAGGAGAAATAGATGAAACTGGTAAAAAGTTTAGGTTCATTGGTACTTGCTGCAACTGTAGCGACGGTTATTACGGGATGTGGCGGTGAGCAACCAAAACCAAAACAACAAGAGCCTGATTTTCGTTGTAAACAAGAGGGAGTTCTTGCTCCAAAGTGGACATGTACACCGTTTGTCGATGGAGCTATAGCGGAGGTCGGTACCGCACCTAAGAGTGCTGCAGGCATTGGTTTTCAGCGAAGAATAGCTTTGGCAAATGCAAGAAGCAACCTCGCACAACAAATAGAGACACTTGTCAAAGACAAAGTGGAAACATTCACAAGAAGTACGGGTGTCGGCAAAGATGAAACGGTAGACAGCGTTGCAACGGCAGTTTCAAAACAGGTAGCAAAAGTGACTTTGCAAGGTTCGAAGCAAGTAGATGCTTGGCAAGCACCATCAGGTACACTCTACGTCCTTGTAGCGGTTCCGGAAAAGGTTGTCAACAAAGCGGCGAAAGAGGCAGTTAAGACAAGTTTCAAAAACGATCAGGCACTTTGGCAGCAGTTCCAGTCAAAGCAGGCTCTTGAGAGTCTTGACAAAGAATTCCCGACTGACTGATGCGTTTTGTAGTCTTAGCGCTGCTTGCGGGGTGGTTTGGCATCTTTGCTGTTTCTCTAAGCGGCTGTAAAGAGGAACCAAAACCGCAAGCCAATCAAAAGCCGGGCTGGATTCTCAGCCCCAATTACAAAGGGAAAAAAGGTGCGGTCGGTGTAGCCGGTAGAACGTATGATCAACGTGTCTCGACCCAGCGAAAACTGGCAATTCAGCGTGCATTGGATGAACTTGCGATGCAGCAAGGGGTCAAAGTGGAGCTGAACATGCAAAAGTCGGAGCACTTAAGAAACAATACCGCTACAACCTCTATGGATGTAGACAGCAAATACAAAACGACAAACTCGCAAGCCATTACGGCGCACATCGAAGATGTCTGGCAAGATAAAACCACAGGCGAAATCTACGTTTGGCTGGTTTTGGACTAAAAACGATTCTCTCTTTTTAGCGTTCGAAGAGCATGCTCTTCGATTACGCTATAATTCTATCTAAACTATCCATTATAACAGGTACTTTCCATGAAAAAAATAGCCATTATAGGCCGTCCTAATGTCGGCAAAAGTTCTCTTTTTAACAGACTGCTCAAACAGCGTGATGCAATAACATCCGACTTGGCTGGAACGACTCGTGACGTCAAACGAAAAATCGTTCGCATCAACGACAAAGAGGCTGAACTACTCGATACAGGCGGGTTGGACAAAGGGTGTGAATTGTATGACAAAATACGAGAAAAATCTCTTGAGGCAGCTCATAAGGCGGACATAGTACTGTTTATGGTTGATGGAAAGAGTCTGCCTGAAGAGGAGGATAAGAAACTTTTTTATGAACTTCAAAGTATGGGCAAAGATGTCGCACTAGTTGTCAATAAAATCGATAACGACAAGATGAAAGAGAAGCTTTGGGAGTTTTATGAGTTTGGAACGGAGGATATTTTCGGTATATCCGTAGCACACAACCGAAGCATCAATACACTCTTAGAGTGGGTTTATGAGCGATTGCCCGATGAGGACAGAGTCAAAGAAGAGGCAAACAAAGAAGAGGAGGAGTTAGAGGCGGAGTTTGATTTTGAAGAGATTGACGAAGAGGAGGACTACTTCGAAATAGATGACGAAGAGGTTGAAGAGGATTCGGTCTTTGCCTACAACGACAAAATATACGAGCATAATTCCGAAGACATCAATCATATAAAGGTGGCTATTATCGGAAGGACGAATGTCGGAAAGAGCTCACTGCTGAATGCTTTGCTCAAAGAGGAGCGAAGTGTCGTGAGTTCGGTTGCCGGAACGACGATAGATCCGATCGATGAGTCGATTCAGTACAAAGACAAACAGATTACTTTTGTCGATACGGCAGGACTTCGTAAGCGAGGAAAAATTGTCGGTATAGAAAAATATGCACTGATGCGAACGACAAAGATGCTTGAAAATGCCAATATTGCACTTTTGGTACTCGATGCAAGCGAAGGATTTCGTGATCTGGATGAGAAAATAGCGGGTCTGGTCGATAAGCATCATCTAGGGTGCATTATAGTTTTGAACAAATGGGACATCTCCGATAGAGAGCGCTATGAGGAGGTTGTAAGAGAGCTTCGTGAGCGTTTCAAGTTTCTCTCTTACGCACCCGTCATTGCCGTTTCGGCAAAAACGAAACTGCGTGTGGAGAAGCTGTATGAGATGATTCTTAAAGTAAACGACAACTACTCTCAGCGTATTCCGACATCACGTCTTAACGAAGTGCTGGAGTGGGCTATGAGAAAGCACCCTTTAC
>JALWLR010000193.1 GCA_027084065.1 Helicobacteraceae bacterium
TTTATTGCTCGTAGGAGAACCGCGTGTGCTAAAAACGGTCTATAGAGTTATAAAAAGAGAGCTTGGACAGTTTCCCGAACCATTTGGAACGTCGCTTTATCTTTTGATAGATATGGCAAAGAACGATCGCTATACCATTAAAAAACTGCTTGAACATGCACTTTATATTCAGCAAAAGCTTTCAAAAGAGCTCTTTATCCGTGTTATCAATCCAAACGATATAGATACGCTTGATATGATAAAAAGTTACGCTTCGCAAAATATATATGTCTATATCAAATACGATTTCAAAACTATTTTAGAAACTCTACATGCAGATAAAAAGTTTTTCCATATAGGGCTTGTAATAGTGGCAAACAAAACCTTTTACGATTTTGAAATGCGCAAGTACCTTTACGAACTGCATGTACCCGTTTTGAAACTCTCCTATAAATCGTTAGAAAACCTCAAAGATGTCGTTCTTGTTGTTTCAGACAGTAGAGACCCGGAAAAAATCTCCAATACCATTTTCGATTTTTCCGAGCAGTTCAATCTCAATATAGAGCTATATAACTACTTAAAAGAGCATCAAGCACAAAAAGAGCAGGTTATAGAGCATTATTACAACCTTTCTACAATCTTTTCTAAAAGTATCAAAGTGTATAAAGAGGAGGAAAACCCTCTTGTCGTACTTCAGAAAAAAGATAACTTTTTGCATGTAGTCCCTTTTTCGAAAAAGCTGCTCTCACGCCTTATTTACTCCTATTTTTCAACCGATAGTGATTTGATGTATCATTATCTTGATCGCTATCATCAAATGTTCGTTCCCGTAGATGACATTTAATAGCTTTTTTAGCAAGTTTTAAGTATTATCTTCTCTAAAATCTTAATCCTTCAGGTTGCCGATGAAAGTATCCATAGAATTGAAAAAAGTCGTAGATAACTCTTACGACATTACGATAGACACTCTTCCGGAGTTGACATACGAGACAAAAGTTGCCGTAGTGACAAACACGAAAGTAGCAGGTTTACATGCAGAATATCTTTTACGAAGACTACATGCAAAAGAGCTCTATATCATTACGTTGCAAGATGGCGAAGAGTATAAAAATCAAGAAAGTCTAGAGACTATCTTGGAAACGCTTTTTAATCATAAGTTTAACCGAAGCTCTTTACTTATTGCTTTTGGCGGCGGTGTCATAGGTGATATGACAGGTTTTGCCGCAAGTATCTATCAGCGTGGAATAGATTTCGTGCAAATTCCGACAACCCTTTTAAGTCAGGTCGATGCTAGTGTCGGCGGTAAGACGGGTATCAATAACAAATATGGAAAAAACCTCATTGGAGCATTCTATCAGCCAAAAGCGGTCTATATAGATGCCCATTTTCTAAAGACGCTTCCAAAAAGAGAGTTTGCAGCAGGTGTTGCCGAAATTGTTAAAATGGCAGTGACATTCAATGCGGAGTTTTTCGAATTTTTAGAAACAGCTAATTTGAGTGATGAAGAGAATCTCAAAAGGGCGATTCGCTCTTCCGTAGAGACAAAAGCCCGTGTGGTTTCTATGGATGAGAAAGAGAAAGGAGTGCGCGCCGCACTCAATTACGGGCATACGTTCGGGCATGTCATTGAAATGCAAACAGGCTATAAAAAGTTTCTTCACGGCGAGAGTGTAGCTATTGGGATGGTTATGGCAAACAGACTTGCTGTGCGTTTGGGGCTTTTAACACAAGAGCAAGAACAGCGAATCAAAGCGGTTTTGGAGCGCTATGATCTTCCAACGACATATGCTATACCGGATGCGGAAGAGTTTTACGAAGCCTTTTTCCTTGACAAAAAAAGCACAGACACCAAAATAAAGTTTATTCTTCCTAGAGGAATCGGCAATGTCGAGATAGTCGATGACGTTTCTAAAGAGGATGTTTTAGCGGTATTGCGGGAGTTCGAGGCAAAATAATGAAAAGACTTCTCTCTTTTTTCCTACTCTTTTTCTCCTTATCGCTTTTTGCACAAGAGAGTAATGCGACTCAGGATCAAAATGCTTCGACTATGCTAAAGGTGCAAGAAGAGCAGAAAGCTTTGAAGCAAAAAAAGCGTGAGCGTGATAAAATTGTTTCTTTGGAACTTGAATTGGATGCTTTGGAACAGGAGTTAGAGCAGGAAAAGATTTGGACAAAAAGCTACTCTTCATACCTTACAAGTTTGGAAGTGGAGCAAAGTCTTAAACAAATAGAGAAGCAGATTCGTCACTTGAAGCGAAAACGTCAGACACGTAAAGTCAAAGAGGAACTAGAATCACTCAGTGCCAAAAAAAAGATTTTGACCACGCAACTAGGAGAGCTCAAACAAAAAGGTTCTGCACCCTTTTCCGAGTTGATAACTCCTCCGAAAATAGACAATGCACCTACAGTATCGAACCCTATGGATATTTTTGCGGCACTTTCATTTTTAAAAACGATCAAGCAGGAGTTTGAGAGTTACGTACAAAGAAAAGAAGAACTGGCAAAGCTCATACAAATTTTGAAAAAAGAGATAAAAATCTATACCGAACTGTATGAGCTGACACAGAAAAAAGCATTTAAGAAAAAAGCTTTAGAGAGACAAAAAGAGCTTGACAAGTTTCAAGCGGCATACGACATTCTTCTTGTAACCGCCGATGTTTATAAAAAGCGTCTGGATGTCATAGAGCTCAATCTCAACAAAGCGATTAAAGCTCAGATGCTCAAGCTTGGCAATATTGGAATTATCGTTCTTGTTGTGTTTTTTGTCTTTTTTATCTTAAAGCTTTTTGCAAAGAAGTACATTACCGACAACGAACGTTTCTATATGGCAAACAAGTTCATCACATTTGCCAATTTTACCATTATCGTTTTGATAATTTTTTTCAACTATATTGAAAATGCCTCCTATCTTGTGACCATTTTGGGATTTGCTTCAGCGGGTATCGCCATTGCGATGAAGGACTGGTTCATGTCTATTTTGGGCTGGCTGGTCATAGTTTTTGGCGGGAGTATACATGTAGGGGATAGAATCCGTGTCGATATGGACGGTATGAAGTATATAGGAGATGTCTTGGACATTTCGCTTTTGCGTATTACCATTCTTGAAGACATCACACTTACTTCCATCAGTCACAATCGAAGAGCCGGAAGAATTGTCTTTATACCTAACAACTATATTTTTACCCGTATGATAGCCAACTACACACACTACTCGCTCAAAACGGTTTGGGATGGCGTTAACATAGCCATAACGTTTGATTCCAACCATAAAAAAGCGATGCATATCGCCAAAGAGATAGCAAAAAAATACTCTAAAGGCTATACCGACATTACAAGAAAGCAGCTCAATAAACTACGCCATCACTATAGTCTCAAAAACACGAATGTCGAGCCTAGAATTTATTCTTTCATAAAAGATTACGGTATAGATATTGAAGCATGGTATTTGACTAATGCCTATGCCACATTGACGCTTCGAAGCGTTATTTCTATGGAAATAGTCGATGCTTTCAAAGCGGAAGAGGATATTACCATAGCTTATCCTACGCAGCGTATCAATCTCTCTAAAGACAATACAAAGACGATGCCCAGTGATGGGGAGTTGGTATAATGAAGCCGAAAATTTACTTTAAAACCTTTGGATGCAGAACCAATTTGTATGACTCACAAGTGATGCAAAGTGCGTTGAAAGATTATGAGATAACCTCTGATGAATCACAAGCGGATGTAGTCGTCATAAACTCCTGCACCGTAACAAACGGAGCGGATAGTAATGTTAGAAACTACATCTCAAAGCTTGAAAAAAGCGGTGCACCGAAGATTTACTTAACGGGATGCGGTGCACATACCAAAGGCGAACAGCTTCTCAAAGAGGGACGAGTTGCGGGAGTATTTGGTCAAAGTGAAAAACAAAAAATCAACAAACTACTTCAAAAAGAGGAGGGGTTTTACGAAATAGGGGACTTGGAGTTTGTCGATGATGCGGTTGTTGGAGAGTTCATAGGCAAGAGTCGAGCATTTATTAAAATCCAAGAGGGATGTAATTTTCGCTGTTCGTACTGCATTATTCCCTACGTTCGTGGCGATGCACGAAGTTTGAATGAGGAAAAGATACTTAGACAAATAGAGCGTCTTGCATCCAATGGATTTGGCGAGTTCATCTTGACGGGAACCAATCTTGGCAGTTACGGAGTCGATACCAAAAGCTCTTTGGCAAAACTTCTTAAAAAAATCAGCTATATTCGAGGTGTACGACGTATACGTCTTGGAAGTATAGAGCCTATTCAAGTTACCGATGAGTTCAAAGAACTGCTCGATGAGCCGTGGTTGGAGAAGCATCTACACATTGCTCTGCAGCATACTTCGCCAAAAATGCTCAAACTTATGAACAGACGCAATGTGTACAAACAAGACAGAGAACTTTTTTCTTATTTGAAAGAGAAGGGTTTTTGTGTAGGAACGGACTTTATAACGGGACATCCGGGCGAGAGTGAAGAGTTGTGGCAAGAGGCGTTGGAAAATGCCAAAGCACTCCATTTGACTCATCTACATGCTTTTACCTACTCCAAGCGTGATGGCACACCTTCGGCTACCATGAAGCCTGAAGTAGACGGCAAAACGGCAAAACGTCGCCTCCACCAGATAGAAGAGATAGTCAAAGAAAAAAATTTCGAATTTAGAAAAGAGCATGCTAACGTTCCGCTTGAAGTGCTTATAGAGAGTAAAAAAGGGGAGTTTTACGTCGGGTATGATCAGTTTTACAATCCTATCCATGTGCGTTCCAGCCTTGATTTAATCGGTAACTGGCTGGAAATTTCCGACTATACAGTCCAAAAGGAGTGCAACTATGCCGACTTCGAAGTTTAACCGTATTTTAGTTGTTGCTTCTGCTCTTATTCTGATACTCCTTGTTGTGTATGCTCTGCTGCGAAACAGTGCAGAACCGATTTCCGTGCAGGAAGCATCGAAACTTCTACATGCAAAAAAGGTTAAAGAGGTCGTTTTAGCAGATGACATTTATTACCTTAAAACGAAAAAGCATCTTTACAAGGTGCCGGCACGTCTTGTAACGCCAGCAATGATAGCGAATTACAAAGTACGCACCAATACCGGTTCGAAAATCATCGTCTTTTTGGTCTGGTTTGTACTTTTTATAGGAGTTGTATCTATTTTTATACGCTGGTGGATGAAGAAAAAGGAGAGTGACTCTTCCCATCAAGTTAAAAAAATCTCTTCTAAAAAAGAGAGTTTCAGTGAGCCGGGATGTGATGTTTCAGAACCGATTCAAGCCATTGAAACCGATGTACGCTTTGAAGATATTGGCGGAATTGAAGATGTCAAAGAGGAGCTTCAAGAGATTATAGATTTTTTGAAAAATCCTTTGAAATATAAAAATTTCGGTGTACGTCTACCAAGAGGGGTGTTGCTTGTCGGTCCTCCCGGAGTTGGAAAAACGATGATAGCAAAAGCCGTTGCCAACGCTGCGAAAGTCTCATTTTACTACCAAAGTGGAGCAAGTTTTGTGCAAATCTATGTCGGTATGGGTGCAAAACGTGTTCATGAACTCTTTGCGGCAGCAAAAAAGAATGCACCGGCAATTATTTTTATCGATGAAATCGATGCTGTTGGGAAAAAGCGTGACGGCAACAGAAACGACGAGCGTGAGGCAACTCTCAATCAGCTACTGACGGAGATGGATGGTTTTGAGTCTCAAAGCGGTGTAATTGTAATGGCGGCAACGAACAAAATAGATGTTTTGGATGAAGCTTTGCTGCGTGCGGGGCGATTTGATCGTCGAATTTTCGTTGATTTGCCGACGAAAAAGGAGAGAGAAGAGATTTTAAAAAAATATCTTCGCCATATTCCCCATGAGGTTGATGTTGAAAAGATTGCAGATATTACGGTTGGTTTTAGTGGAGCTACACTGGCAGCATTTGTCAATGAAGCGGCTTTGTTCGCACTTAGAGCGAATGAGTCTCGTGTGACTATGGAACACTTTTTGTCCGTGAAGGACAAAGTTGTCTTTGGAAAGAAAAAACTACCGGTTCTCACTCCCAAACAAAAAGAGCATAGAGTTACTTACCAAAGTGGGAAAGTGCTTGTCGCAACTCACTTTGATTTGCCTTTTGAGAAGATTTTACTTTCAAATGAGCGTCTTACACCACCGGGAGAGAGTGAGCCTCTTTTGCAAAGCGAACTGGAAAAAAAGGTAAAAACACTTTTGGCAGGAGTTGTTTTGTGTGATATGCGTTACGGCGAGCATCCAACAAGTACCAAAGAGGATTTGGACGAGGTCAAAAAGCTTGTAGAGGCGATGGTTATGGAGTATGGGATGGGTTCTGCTCTTGTAGCGCCTCAGCAGGAGATGGCAGACATTATAGGGCGTTTGTACAGTGAAACGGAAACTCTGCTTGAGATGTATATGCAAGCGGCAGAGGAGATTATGAAGCAGCTTGAACGTAAAGAGTCTATATCTAAAAACGAAGTGAGAAAAATTCTCGATGCTGTTTTATAGTGGTTTTTGTCTTCAAAATGAATCGGCTTTTTTTAAGCCTTTTCTTTCTTACAGTGACTTTCATATAGCGGGGTTTAGTTATGGTGCTATAAAAGCGTTTGAGGAGACGAAACGTTTGGTGGAGAGTGGTAGGCGAATAGACAGACTGACACTACTCTCTCCTGCTTTTTTTCAAAGCAAGCCACGCTCGTTTGCCAAGTTGCAACTACGTTCGTTTGAAAAAAAGAGCAGGGATTACATGCAGAAGTTTTTTACCGCATGCTTTGCTCCATATCCCATGCAAAAAATTGAGACAAAAGAGGATACCAAAGAGGATCTAGAGAAACTTTTGGGTTATATATGGAACGATGATGAACTCCGCGCTTTGGAAGCCAAAGGAGTTGTCATAGAGGTGTATCTCGGCGAAAAAGATGCAATAATCGATGCCGAGGCGGCACTGGAGTTTTTTAGCAGATGCAGCAATGTAACTTACATAAAAAATGCGAACCATTTTTTATTGACATCATAACAACACAGATACAAAGGAGAAGCAAATGGATAGGATTAAAATAGGCGTTATCACAGCGAGTGACAGAGCGAGCAAGGGAATCTACGAAGATATTTCTGGAATGGCTATTCAAGATACTATGAAGGAGTATTTGAAAAACCCGTTTGAGATAGAGTACAGATGTATTCCGGATGAGCAGGATGTCATAGAAGAGACGATGAAAGAATTGTGTGATGAGAAGGGGTGTGATCTTGTCGTAACAACGGGAGGAACGGGTCCGGCACCTAGAGATGTTACGCCTGAAGCTACCGAAAATGTATGTCAAAAGATGATGCCCGGTTTTGGAGAGTTGATGCGCCAGGTCAGTTTACAGTATGTACCCACGGCGATTCTTTCACGACAAACGGCGGGTATTCGCGGTAAGAGCCTTATTATCAATCTTCCTGGAAAACCAAAGTCCATACGCGAATGTCTCGATGCTGTTTTTCCAGCTGTTCCCTACTGCATAGATCTTATAGGCGGCAGATACATCGAAACAAATGAAGATGTCATCAAAGCATTTCGACCAAAATCGAAATAGCTTTGCCATTTAAAGTGCCTAGGAGTGAAATATTTTTCTTTTAGCTTCACTCTCTAGTGCTTGGTTGGTCGAAAAGTTCCATCGATTTCAAACAAATTGCTAAAAAAGGGTTTAGTTATGCTCCACCACCAAGTGCTTTTTTGACATTTTCATCTGCCATGGAAATATTCCATGCCGGTTCCCATACAAGAGTGATGTCGACGGATTCGACCTCGGGAAGCTCTCGCAAAACAGCCTCCTCTACCCATTGAAGAATCATTTGATGAAGCGGACACGCTTTTGTGCTGAGAGTCATAGTAACTTGTACGTGTTTTGTCTCAGGGTTGTACTCTGCATCGTAAATCAATCCCATTTCAACAAGATTAAAGCCAACCTCAGGGTCTTTGACTGTTGAGATTGCTTTGAAAATATCCTCTTTTGTAACCATTTGATTATCCTTTAAAATTTATCATGTAAAATATATCTTTTACTACAAAAATACTTCCAATGAACAAAAAGCTCACACCTGCCTGAAAAACTGCATTAGATCCAAGCAGTATGCCAACTGTTCCTAGTATGACACCAGTCGTGTTGAAAGCATATCCATAAATCGCACTGCGAGCCGGCACCATGTCGGCAAGCATCGGGACTTTTTGTTTGCCTACAAGGTCGGAAAAGCGCTGATACCATACCAAAAAGGGAACGATCTTATAGAGGTGTCCCACTATCAAAAAGCTGACAAATCCAAGAAGGGTCAAAAAGCCTGCCGCTATGAATATGCGCTCGTTTCCAGCAAGAAAGCCCACTGCACCTAGAAGAAGGGCTATGACAAAGCTTACATAGGAGAAGACGAGAGCACGTTTGTAAATGTCATTTTCTATACGAACTCTTGTTTTGTATATGATATAAATCTGATAGATATAAAAAACAAGTGAAAGAAGCGACAGTATATAACCCGCATATGCAAGCAGCTCTTTTTCAATGATGGCTGAAAACATAACGAACAATACTCCTACAGAAAGTAACCAAAGTGCCGTTTTTACAGGTTTCCAACTAAAGCTGTGGCTAAGCCAAAACATCGGAAGCAGTACCATACTTATGCCCATAATGGTAATTCCGACATAGCCAAAGAGCACAAGATAGACATGAGCTCGTAGAAGCCATTGTAAATTTACCGTTATTTCGCCTGCGAATCCTAGTGCCATCGTTATGCCAAAGAGTAGTCCCAAAAACAAAAATATGTTGGCTATGACGACACTTGTCATGACTGTATTGAACTTTTTGACTTTGTTTATTGTCAAAAAAGTCTCGAAAATGAAAACTAGAAGGGAAATGAGCACGACAACACCCCCATACGGTAGTACTCCGGGAGCGAACAAAAAGCCGTAACTCATCATGAAAGAGCCGACAAAAAGAAGAGGGTAAATTATGTAGTACAAATCCACCGCAAAGTGACCGACTTCAAGTACTACCGGTACCAGCTGCGCCATTGCACCGAAGATGACCATCATAACAAACCCCAGTAAAAACAGATGTACCCATGCGATGGTTGTCGCATCCGTTTGTGTAATGGCGGTAATATCTATCTGAAAGAGCAGCATGACAGCAAGTAAGAGGTCTATAACCCCAATAATGAAATAGGGGGCTATAAGCTTAAAGGGTGGTGCGAAGTCGGTCGAGACTGCCATTTCTTTTCCTTTTAGCCGTTACATGCCGTGTCGTTAAAGTCCGTAGCACCTTTTGCGTCGCTCTTTTTGGAAAAAGTTATTTGAAAGAGACCGCTAGGAAGTTCTTTGATTTCATAGTCAAAATCAGCTTCTACTTTCGGTAAAAGACCCATTGGCGCTTTATGATTTATCATTATGAGCTTTTGCCCATCCTTGAGGGCTTTAAGACCTGCCATTGCATTGACCATAGGTTCTGGATGTCCTGTTTTGGAAGTGTCGAAGTAAAGGTAAGTGACTCCATTCTCTTCGAATGTATAAAAAGGAACCGTAGCTCCCTCAACTGTTGTTTCTACTGCATTGTTTGGTAATGTACTCATTTGTTTCTCCTTGAAATGTACCTATTTTTTAAATAGGAGTAATTTAGTCCGAATTATAGCATGAATTCTATTTAACTGTAGAATAAAAAGCTTTTTTTTAAAGAAATTATGACAAAGAGGAGTTTTTTATGTCTTGCAGTGTTTGGGAAAGAAAGTCGGTAATTACACTCTCTTTGGGAACTTTCCATGTATCGTGGAGTAAACATTTGTCATGCTCTTTGCAGTTTCCAAAACCCATGACGCACTGATGTATGTCACTGCTTTCGGTTACGTTTATGATGTCTTTGAGTGTTATTTCGCAGAGCTCTTTGGTAAAACTAATGCCACCGTTACGCCCTTTTGCAGATTGAATGATGTTTGCTTTGGAGAGGTTTGTAATGATTGCGCTTAAATATTTGTAGGGTATATCGAGAGTTTCGCACAACTCTTTTGATTTAAAAAGGGTCTCTTCTTGAGTGGCCATATATGTCAGTAGTTTTATGGCGTATTTGGAGGTTTTATTCAAATGCATTTTACCATCCTTTTGCAAAGCTCAGAGAGTTGTTGCAAATATTGTACTGAACTTTTTGTAATGAAAAGCAAAGAGATGAACTCTCTTTACTTTTCTCAGCCCACTTTTAGAATGCAGACCTATTTTGTTTTGAATTTGTAGTCAAGTTGTACCCAGTACTTTTGTACATCGTTAGTATAGCCTGTTACTTTACCGCCATTATACATTGCACCTTTTAAAAGGAGTTTCAAATCTTTTACACCCGGAACTGCATTTGCGTAAAGAACGTCTATCTCATTTCCTAGGTCATTTTCACCGCTTCGTTTCGTATCGCCTACAAATTGATGATAGACTGCAAGGACTTTTCCAAATCCTTTGGCTTTATACCCGATACGCACATTCATATCTTGAAGACCCATATCTGGTGTGTTTAGAAATTGATCTGCCCAACCGTTAAATTTGTGTCCTGTTGCCAGTGGTGTTGTAAAGGCTGTTTTGTCAGTTTCAGTAAGTTTATGACCGCTAAGTAGTTCATAGTTCGCTCCTAACAGAACCCCGGAAATATCTGCTCCAAGATCGAAGTTCATGTAGTAAGCATCCGCTTTTACATTATCATTGCCATGAATAGTCATTGTCGGATCGCTCTGCAAAGCACCTTCTGCTCTGTAGTCGAGTTTTGCACCACTTACTTCCGTTTTTCCTGTAAGCGCGGCACCATATGTGTCATGAATGCTTGCTAGCATATAGTCGTAAACTGTGATTGTAAGCGGATCAGATATTTTGTAGCTTGCATGGAGTAAAACACTGTTTGTATCTGTTGTTTCTCCTGCTTTTACGCCTTGGTATCCATATACCCACGCTGCTAAAACATTGAGATTTTCAACACTGTTGTCTGCAACAAACACAGTGTCATAGCTTCGCTCTAGTTGTCTCCAGCCAACCGTACCTATGAAACGCTGGTTGTCTAGATTGACTTGGCTACGTCCTGCATGTAGGAGTGTTTTGTCTGTTTTGTAGTTGATGTCTGCATTGGAGATCATAGCAAATTGTGGGTCTACAACCTTCGCATAGGGTTTACCGTCATCATCGGTGTAGTTATGTCCATCTGCCGGATTGTAATAATGTGCACCGAAGTTGTTAACGGAGATGATACCGATGTCACTGCTTAGTCCTTCAACTCCAAAGAGTTTGGCTTGAAGTTCTAACTTCGTTCTTGCCGTAATGGCATTTGCATTTGCCGTAGCACTGTTTCCATCATCGACAAACTCATACCGTGGGCGTATCTCTCCTTTGAATTTCATATCATCGAAGATACTAATTCCTTCTTCTGCTGCACTTGCGCTCACACTCAAACCACTTACAAGTAAAGGCACTGCCGCCATACTTAACATTAACTTTTTCATTGATTTCCCTTTGTGTGTTTTTTAGAGATCCGATCTCTCAAAAGAGCATTTAAAAATACTCTTTTAAGAAAGGATACTCTCAAATAGGAAGAAAAACATTATCTACTTTTATTTTAAATATAACCTCTTCCGCTTTTTACAATGATACTGTTAGAAAAATTAAATTTTCTTTAAAATTAGATTTAATGTCTATATTTTTATGGTTTTATTGACAAAGGTCAAGTTTTAAAAGAGGTTTATGTTAAAATTCATCAAGAATTACAGGATCAGAAGGGGAGAGTGAAAAGGTCTCATTCTTGTCAGCTTGTATAGTATATTCTATGTAGGCATGTCCGTCACGCTCGCAGCTTTCAATGGGAAGTTTGAAAATACTAAGAATTTTTCCTTTACCGCTTCTGCCGAGTTTGTCAAATGTGAAATTAGCATTTCTATAAGGTTGGGGAGTATCTTTTGTCCATGCGTAGTATCTGCACTGAACGATTTGTTCATCTTCGCTACTGCATGTAACATCTTCAGAAATACTAATGCCATTACCACGCAGAGTGTGTTTTATAGC
Organism: Helicobacteraceae bacterium; assembly: GCA_027084065.1. Taxonomy (GTDB): domain Bacteria; phylum Campylobacterota; class Campylobacteria; order Campylobacterales; family Sulfurimonadaceae; genus S012-15. Next base: position 12,033 of record JALWLR010000193.1, read on the forward strand.
TTCTCCGACTTTTACGTCACTGTTTTGAGCATTGTCGTGCCCTATAGCGTTGATGTAAAAAATAATATCTTTGCCGACAAGATAGTAGTCGTAACTTAGAGTCGCTACTGCCGTTCCGTCATCGCCAAGGCGTCCATCCGGTGTAAGTAATGTTGTCTGCCCGACCCACTCTTGTCCAAAAATACATCTGTCTTGACGATAGTTATGCCCTATAGTAAAACCAAGACCACTAACGGAAGGGCCGTCGTATTGTTGTGGCAGCAGGTCGATTTTTTGAGCACTAAAGCTTTGCATCTCCCATACACCGGAAGCTTCGTATGTATACCCCTGCCCAAATGTCACAAGAAGGTCGTTGGCTAAGTCAATGTCTGTTTTCGTGACATCTATGGCATAGGGAGAGCCTGTAAAATCAAGCGAGGCGGGTGTTAAAGTGGCGACATCATCGGCTACGTAAATGCGCTGTGCGACACTTTTAGAGTCATCAAAATGTGCATACCCTATGATGGCACCGACAGAAATTTGAGGATGGGTATTAACAGGATTGAAGTAACGATCTGTTACGGAGATGACAAAATGCTCTATAAATTTTGCTTTTTCTTTATCTTGTTCTGTTCCTGCATAGCTTATGCTTATGGCAGTTGGAGGACCTGATTCAACAATGACATCGAATGTTTTGTGAAGTGTTCTTAGCTTGTTGTTTGCATCAAGAAACGAAGCATCGACGTAGATAGGGACAAGCCCCGATTTTGTTTTTGTTTGGAGGTTGAATGTAACATTGTTTGTATGAAAAACAAATTTCGTACCCTCACTACCTTCAGCGTTTACGAGCGTGGCTACGAGTGCATTTTCTATAGAGACATTAAGTTCGACTATTTTTTCATCTTCTAGTGCCTTGTTTTCATCTTGGAGTGAGACGGAAAAGGGTTTTATGGAGTTTAGCGGCATAGAAAAAGAGTCATTATCTGTAGTGAGTTTCAAAGAGTAGTTTTGAAAAACACTTTGATTTTCTTCGGGCGTGAAATACACCGCTATACTGCTGAGATTGTTTCTGTTTAGATAGTAAAAAAGAAACTCTAAAGAGGATATGTTTGCATCTAAAAGCGCTTGTAGGTCAGCAGGTGCAGTGTAGGTAAATGACGCGCTTCCATCTTTTATGGATGAAAGAGAGGGTGTAATACTGCCGACATTTCGTTCTTTTGAAATGTCTGGGTATATAACTTGCACTTCTCCTTCTTGGAGTGGTTGGTTGTTTGCATCGAAAACATGAACGGTTATGGGGAAAGATTGTA
>JALWLR010000194.1 GCA_027084065.1 Helicobacteraceae bacterium
ACACTCTTTGCCAAGCCTATGGATGCACTGCTTCAAGAGGTCTATGTGATGAACAAGCCGCTTGTTCCAAAAGACTCTTTTGCATGTAGTGTTTTGGAACAAGATGATGCTTACAGGGATGTTGTTGTGACAAAAGCATCTCCACTACTAAGCGCTCATGCAAACAAAGAGCGCTACGTCATTGCGCAAAACAGAGCGATTCTCAAGCAACACGATCTTTTTGATGCAGATGAATATAAGTATGTTGAAGCCCCTTATATTGTCAATGTAGTAACCCCGAACAAACTTGTTATCTCTTTAAATACGGTGCAAAAAAGAGCGAAAAAAAGAAAGACAACAATTGTGCTTGATGATTTGAAAAAGGGCGACTATGTCGTTCACGAGTCATACGGTGTCGGGATATTTGACGGTATAACACAAGCGGAGATTCTTGGGGGTGTAAAAGATTTTGTCGTAATTCGCTATCAAGGCGATGACAAAGTGATGCTGCCGGTAGAAAATCTCGATGCGATTGACCGCTATATCGCAGCAGGAGGCACTCTTCCCTCTCTTGATCGTCTTGGTAGAGGCAGCTTTGCCAAACTCAAAGAGAGCGTTAAGAAAAAGCTGTTTGAAATTGCCGGAAAAATTGTCAATGTAGCAGCTACACGAGAGTTGATTGAAGCTCCGAAAATGAGCATCGATACGGCTATGATCAAAGAGTTTCAAAATAAAGCTGGATTTGAGTATACGGAGGATCAAAAAAGAGCCATTGAAGAGATTTTAACCGATCTTCAAAGCGGAAAGATTATGGACAGACTCCTAAGCGGTGATGTTGGATTTGGTAAGACCGAAGTCGCTATGAACGCTATATTTGCCGCTAAAAATGCAGGGTATCAGTCGGCACTTATCGTCCCGACAACTCTGCTCTCTTCTCAGCATTTCAAAACACTTCAGGCACGTTTTGCCGATGAGGGCATTACGGTTGCTAAGTTTGATCGCTTTATTTCCGCCAAAGAGAAAAACGAAATCAAAAAAGCGCTTAGGGAGGGGAGTGTAGACTGCGTTGTGGGCACTCACGCTCTGTTTAATTTGGAGTTTAAAAATCTCGGTCTCGTCATTGTCGATGAGGAGCATAAATTCGGCGTAAAACAAAAAGAGAAGATCAAAGAGCTGTATCATAACGTTCATATGCTCTCTATGAGTGCGACTCCTATTCCAAGAAGTCTCAATCAGGCACTCTCTCAGATAAAAACGATGAGTGAACTACTTACCCCTCCAAGTGAGCGTCAGGATGTTCGTACATTTGTAAAAGAGTGGGATGAGAAGCTTATAAAAGAGATTATTTTACGAGAGATCAGACGCGGAGGGCAGATATTTTATGTACATAACTCCATAGAGAATATGCCGCTCAAACTCGGTGAACTCAAAGCGATTTTACCTGATTTGCGCATTGTAATGCTGCACTCCAAAACCGGGGCGGCACAAACGGAAAAGGAGCTTCTTAAATTCGAAGCGGGAGAGTATGACCTGCTCCTTTCGACAAGTATAGTAGAAAGCGGTATTCATATGCCACGGGTCAATACAATCATAGTCGATGGAGCGGACAAGTTTGGCATAGCCGATTTGCATCAGCTTCGTGGACGTGTCGGACGTTCCAAAACGGAAGGGTTTGCCTATTTTATCGTCAACGACAAAGAGCAACTGACCCCGGAGGCGAAAAAACGCCTTTTGGCACTTGAGTCGAACTCCTATCTGGGCTCAGGATCGGTACTAGCACATCATGATTTGGAGATTCGAGGCGGAGGTAACCTTGTAGGCGATGCACAGAGCGGACATATCAAAAATATCGGCTATTCGCTCTATTTGCGTATGCTTGAAGATGCTATTAGGGAGCTTACAAACAACACGAAACAAAAAGAGCGCCGAGTGGATATTAAACTCAGTGTGAGTGCCTATATTTCCGAATCTGTCGTCAGTGAAGATCGTCTTCGTCTTGATCTTTATCGCCGATTGTCTCAAGCAAAAGAGATTGGTGAAGTCTATAAAATAGAAGAAGAGATGATCGATCGTTTTGGAACGCTGGATACTCCGACAAAGCAGTTCGTGGAGCTGGTTGTTATCAAGCTGCTTGCACTGGAAAAAGGGATCAAATCGATTATGAACTACGCTCAAAATATAACAGTCGTTTTTAATGATGACACAAAAGAGATATGCAAAGCCGCTTCGAAAGATGATGACGACATTATCGATGCGACATTGCGACACTTACGGGGTTTACCGAGTAAATAGTTTACGCTATACAATTGCATTCAAATTTAGTATAGAGGAGTTTAGCGGTGCGTACATTGAAAATCATGTTGCCTATATTGATAGGAGTCTTCGTTCTTATGTCGCTTTTACCTTACGGTAAACGTGAGAATCCACAAACAGATCCCTCTTTGGCATTGCAAGCACCCAAAGATGTAGAGAAAATTTTCAAACGCTCTTGTTACGATTGTCACTCCAATCATACAAGATGGCCATGGTATAGCTACATATTTCCATTTTCGTGGAGTGTTATGGATCATGTCAAAAACGGTAGAGCGGCGCTGAATTTCGACACATGGAAAGCATACTCCAAAGAGAAACGAGAAAAACTCAAAGCTTCGATTGCGACAAAAAGCGGTGTAACGATGCCGTTAAAGAGCTATTTGTGGTTCCACAAAGAAGCAAAACTCTCCAAAGAGGATCTACAAACTATTCGCAAGTGGGCATATGAAACAGAGTAAAAAGCATTTTCAAAGCACTTTTGCATTATAATGCGAAGATTTTAGATAAAGGTGTGTCATGGCGTATAAAAGAGTACTTGTAAAGTTTTCCGGCGAAGCGCTTGCGGGCGAAGCCGGACATGGGATTGATACGAAGATACTCAAGTATATTTCCAACGAAATCAAGTCACTTGTCGATAACGATATAGAGGTCGGAATCGTTATCGGCGGCGGTAATATCATAAGGGGTGTCACGGCTGCTGCTGATGGCATCATTAAAAGAACGAGTGGAGACTATATGGGGATGCTTGCAACCGTCATCAACGGTGTGGCGATGCAAGAGGCGTGTGAACATGCAGGTTTGCAGGTGCGTATGCAAACAGCTATAAAGATGGAACAAATAGCCGAGCCTTACATCAACAGAAAAGCGGTGCGACATCTTGAAAAAGGGCGTGTCGTTATATTTGCCGCTGGAACGGGTAACCCGTTTTTTACAACCGATACGGCAGCGACATTGCGAGCTGTGGAGATAGGAGC
>JALWLR010000195.1 GCA_027084065.1 Helicobacteraceae bacterium
CTCTAAAACTGATTTGAGAATCAGACCGATATATCATAGACTGGAGAATAGGATAAAAGCGCATATCTTGATATCGTTTGTGGCATATGCTGTTTATATGGAGTTTGAAAGACGATTGAAACTAAAAAATATTTCGTTCAAATTCTCGCAGAAGCTTTTGCGAAAGATCATCGAGCATTTCTTGGTCGTGAAAATTGGAGAAAAAACAATCCCCATACAACCATCAGATGTTCAGCAGCAAATCTTGAAAATATTTGATTGACGATTTGTGTGCCTTATCGCGGAAGTCAGGAGATAATTCAACTTTTAAATAAAAAATTCGATTGGCTGACTACTAAACTTTTTATGGATAAAAGTATCAGACGCCACAAAGAATTACCGATATATAAGCTAGCTTTTTTTAAGGAATCGGCATAGGCAAAGCAATCAATAGTCTTTCAGCAATCTGTCGGCCGTCTGAAGACTGGTTTTTGCATAGCGTCTCGTGACTGTCACGGAACTATGCCCTAACACTTTACCGATATTTTCGAGACTTTCACCTCTGTTGACCATAGTATTTCCCAATACATGCCTTGTATCATGGATACGCATATTTTCTATGCCAGCTCTTTTTATAACTTTTTTCCAATGCCGACGAAATGTGCTTTCAGTAATATGCTCCGTCTTTTTGCCTGGAAACACAAACCCTCTGCTTTGTATTCCATATTCCCCAAAAAAACGAGACAATGCCTCGCTTATGGGATATTCCGTTCGTCGCCTGTTTTTCGCATATATGGCATCTACTACATAAATATTCTGCTCAAATAGGATATTTTGCCATGTCATTGTCAAGGCTTCATTCAATCGCCTACCAAAATACAAAAAAAGCATTATGCCACGATACTTCATTATCTCATATTTATTTATTTCTTCGAACAATCGTAAACGTTGCTCTTCTGAAAGTTCGAAATCGACAGTGTTGTCGAATTTTGGAATTTCGATTTTAATCGCCGGATTGTTTTGAAGAATATTTTGATCAATCGCATAATTGAAAAGTGGCCGCATTATGTCCTTTACAGTTTTTGCCGTTCTGGGACTATAGAATTTTTCAACTTTACCTTCTTCTTTGTCCTTTTTTTTTCGATATTTAGGAGTGGTCAATATCGTTTTCACTATCGATTGAAAATCGGTAGTACGAATTTTGCTAACATTTATGTGCCCAAGTTGTTTTGAAATCCATTTATGATAAAAAGTGTTCATTGAATAAATATTGTCGAGTGAGAGTTTCGAACTTTTGTATTCTATATATTCTTCCCATAATGTATCAAGTGTCACATGTCTCTTCTTTTTGATAATCCCGTTTTCTTCAATTTCATCTTTTAAGATATTCCGTTTAGTGGCAGCTTTTTTCACCGCCTCCAAGCCGGTGATATTTTGATAAGTGGCAGTCCGTTTCACTTGTTTGTTTCTATAATACAATTTTATGACAATCGATATTTTTTGATAATTCAATTTTTTCAAATCATTTTTATTCAGTTCTTTTTTTGAAAAGATGTTGTCGGAATCTTTGAAATACAATCCTCTCGTATCGATATCATGCACATTGATTTTTTCAATTTGTCATTCAAAGCCATTTTTTCTCCAGGATACGGTTTAGGGTACGGTTTTGTATATAGGTCAGTACAGAATTATACAATTGTCTGTGTAAATAGAATCCCTAATCCAGGGCGTTATAAATATCTATATAGATATATATAAGTATAGCAAGTAAGACTTAGGATCTGGTGCCGCAAGGTGTGGAGGTTCAAGTCCTCTCGTCCGCACCATCCCCTAAAATACGAACTTCAAAGCGCTTTTTGAAATCAACTTTATCTCTCGCCCATTCTAAAATCAAGTGCAATTTTACCTAAGTTCTAACCGGACAACAACCTGCTCAATAGAAATAACGAAAGTTAAATCACAAAATGGAAGTGTAGAGAGCTACCAAAGTGCAGAGATTTTATCTATTTCTTGCCATGAGGGTTTGTTAGCGGTTTGTTTGTGTGTGAGTATATGCTCTATGTATCGGGCGAACATATCGGTTTCTATATTGACATGACTTCCCGGTTTATAGCTGCTAAAGAGGGTCTCTTCCATGGTGTGCGGGATAATAGTCAGACGAAAACCATCATCAAACACTTCATTTACCGTTAGACTAACACCATCAATTGTTATGGAACCTTTAGGAACGATGTAGGGGATGAACTGTTTATCTACTTTGACATAGACGTCATAGCTGTTTTTGTTTTTTTGAATGCGCTCTATCTCTCCTACTGTATCGACATGCCCTTGAACGATGTGCCCTTCAAATCTATCGCCCATTGCCATTGCCGGCTCTATGTGGACTCTGTTTTTGTAATTTTCCAAAGCGAGAATTTTTTGACTCTCAGGGCTTAGCTCTACACTAAACCCATCATCATGAAGTTGTGTGACGGTAAGGCATGCACCGTTGATAGCGATGCTGTCGCCTATTTTTGGACGGTACTTTGCACGCAAAGTGAGTGTGGAACCAACAAAGCTTTTGACTTCCGCCATTTCACGTATGAGACCGGTAAACATTAAAAGACTATCTTTCCATCTTCTTGCAAAGAGCGTATGATTTTTTTTGCTTTTTCATGCCCTTTATAGGCAGCTTTTCTTGCAAGTTCAAGTGCTTTGTCATGATCCTCTTCACATCCAACTCCCTGATCGTACATGAGACCAAGATTGTAAAGTCCCTCAGGGAGTCCGGCATTTGCTGCTCGCTCAAAGCAGATGAAAGCACGTTTTTCATCTTTATGCACGCCGGTTCCGTCTTTGTAAAGTACACCAAGGTTGTTAAAGCATTTCGCATCTCCGCGTTTTGCGCCCTCTTCATACCAAAATGCCGCTTCACTTGTATTGGCAACACAACCAAGTCCACGCTCTAGCATCAAAGCTACCTCGTACATCGCCGGAACGACTTCGCGAACGGCAGCTTCTAAAAAGTACTCGTGTGCTTTAAACTGGTCATGCTCAACACCGCCAAGCCCGTTGGCGTAGAGTATACCGAGGTTGTAAAGCGCAAAAGGCTCTTTTTGCTCTGCTGCTTTTTTGTAAAGTTCAAGCGCTTTTGCTTCATCCTTTTCACATCCTAGACCGTTTTGGTAGATGTAACCCAAAGATGTTTGTGCCACTTTGTCTCCCGCTTCGGCAAGGTAAGTGTAGAGCTCTTTTGCTTTTTCATACTCTTTTGCGTTGAATGCTTTGTGGGCTTCTTGTA
>JALWLR010000196.1 GCA_027084065.1 Helicobacteraceae bacterium
GGATTATCTTATAGGATCGGTGCACTTTTTGGACAAATGGGGCTTTGACAATCCCGAATTTATCAAAGAGTATGAGGAAAAAGATATAGATGAAGTCTGGAGAACCTACTTCGAAGCCGTTTCGCAAATGGCACAAAGCGGTCTCTTTGACATCGTTGGGCATATCGACCTCATCAAAGTCTTCAAGTTCTTGCCTACGAAAAATATCATGGAGTTTGCAGAACCGGCACTACAAAAAATAAAAGAAGCGAATATGACTATAGAGATAAATACGGCAGGATACCGTAAACCGTGTGCGGAACCCTACCCTTCCAAACAGATTCTCAGCCGAGCATACGAGCTGGGCATAGACATTACGTTCGGTTCAGATGCCCATGCGCCACAGCAAGTAGGCCTCTACACGCAAGAAGCCGAGTCTTTGGCAAAAGAAGCCGGATACGAAGAATGCGTCTATTTTGAAAACAGACAGAAAAAACGCACTGCTTTTTAATCCAAGCGGCTACTTAAAAGCCGCTTCTATATCATCTTCGATCTCTCCGGGAACGGAAGAGATGGTCATGAATTGCCCCATACTCAATTTCGGATAACTAAGCGCAATGTAGTACTTAGGATGCAAAATCGTAGCCTCTCCTCCTTCAATTTTGATCGTCCAAGGCAATAAGCCAGCATTTGCACGACCTATTTTTTGTGGAAATCGCTCAACTTTGTCACTTAGATCATACCCTACAAGAACACTGCCGCTTGGAAGTTTCATAGCAAAAAGAACACGTTTTCCACCCTCATAGCTTTGAACCTTTTGCAAAAGCTCGGCATTGTCTCCTGTTGCGACCTCTATTTGATCCTCATAGTAGGGCATTCCCATCATGAAATGGTAGTCCGCCAAATCATCGGCATCGAGCGTATCTTTTGAGGGTGTCAGTTTACCGAATGTTTTCGTCAACTTTTTCGCTTCATTTTGAAAAACGTTTTTGTCATAATCTTTTTGCATAAACGCAGGACCGTAGTAAAGCGGATTGGTAACACTTACTTGTTTCTCTTTATCATCAACAAACACTTTCATGACTGCGATAAACGCTCTTTGCTTCTTCGCTCCCTCTTTTTGCAATGCCTCATCACTAAAGACTATAGTCGTACTTTGTGGCAAAGCACTGTATTTGGCAACAATTGTAAATCCGTTGTCTTGTAGTTTTTTCTCAACAGCATCGCTTTTTTCATACTGAGCATGTAAAAAAGGCGCTACTTCTTCAGCCTGAGCCAACATCGCAATCATTACGATTGCTAGGAAAAATTTCATCATCGTCACTCTCCAAAAATTGAAATATTTTCAATTATAGTATAGTTTACATCTATAGTGACATTTTTTTGATAAATAATTTTTCTTTATATTATATTGTTACTAATCTGCACATAAATAAACATTTACGGCTATGCGTCGGTATTGATCATCCACTTCGAATGCCCTTCTATGTAATCCCAAAACGACTGAACATACTCCTCTGCAATCCCCTCTGCTACCAAAGCCTCCAACAAAGGTTGATAAAGCCTTAGCCACTCTTTCCTGTCCTCATCCGTTATTCGAAAAGGAGAGTGTCGCCCAACCATCTGGTATTCGCCTCTTGTTTGTGTAAAGTAGTCAGGACCACCACAAAACTCTATGAAAAAGTCGGCAGCATGTTTTTTTGCATCTTCGAAACTATATACATCGTTTACGGGAAAGAGTGAAGCTATTTTTGAGTTGCGTATACTTTCATAGTGATCATTCACAAGTTGGCGCATGCGCTCCTCTCCTACCTCATAGAAAAACCCCGGATGTGGCTTCACTACAGGCTCTCTTACACCCACCTTCGCATCGGTTATTTTTAAATCTAACATTTTTTTTCCTCTTTTATAAACTATTAAACTTAAATTTGTATAATTTTCCCATTGAGTCGCTGTATATTATATACAGTGAACATAAATATAAAGGAAAAAAAATGGGAAAATATATTGAACTCACAAACGACAATTTCGATGCTGTAACAAGCGAAGGTGTTGTTCTTGTAGACTTTTGGGCACCATGGTGTGGACCGTGTAGAATGATCGCTCCCGTCATCGAAGAACTAGCAGAAGAGTATGACGGCAAAGCGAAAATCTGTAAAGTAAATACGGATGAGGAGCAGGAGATAGCGGTAAAATTCGGAATTAGAAGTATTCCTACACTCATTTTTCTAAAAGACGGTCAGGTTGTAGACCAAATCGTAGGTGCACAGTCCAAACAAGTTTTGGCAGAAAAACTCGACTCTCTTCTAGCGTAAGGGAAAAATTATGGCAAGAAGGGGTGGGAAAAGCCTCTTCTCGCTCACTACCATCTTGGCATCCTTTTTTGGAGCTGCGCTGGTAGCGGGTGCGTATGCCTATTTCAACTACAAATTCTCCAAATACAAATTCATAGATTTTCAACAATTTGCCTTTTATGAATCCAACGATATTTTCAAACCGAATAAAGAGCGCTACATCGTCATCTTTTTTAGTTCGAAAGAGCCAAAAGCCGCCAAAGAGATAGCCTCTTTGAAAATGAAAAATCCGATATTAGCAATAGACTACTATAATAAGAAAATACAAAGTACAAACAACGTTCTTTTTTTACGAAGCGGAACGAACACCTCTTTAAAGTTCATTCAACGTTTCAATATTTACGATGAACCGGCAATCTTTATAATCAAGCGTGTTCGAGACACTTTGTACAAACAAGACAGTATGATTCGCAAATTCGACAATCTCGAAGCACTAGCGAAATCGAAAAACATTGAAGAGGAGTTATAAAAATGATACTAGATTGTGCAATTATAGGTGGTGGACCTGCAGGGCTCACTGCAGGACTCTATACGACTAGAGGCGGGCTTGAAAACGTCGTCATGTATGAAAAAGGGCTTCCAGGAGGTCAAATTACCCAAAGCAGTGAAATAGAGAACTATCCTGGAGTAACCGGCGAAATTACCGGAATGGATCTTATGCAGCCGTGGCCGGAACAATGTATGAAGTTTGGTCTCAAGCATGAAATGGTAGAGGTCAAACGGGTCAGCAAAGAGGGAGAAATTTTTAAAATATTTCGTGCAAACGGAGAGGTTGATGAAGCAAAAAGCGTCATTGTCTGTACCGGGAGTGTCCCAAGACGTGCGGGATTCAAAGGAGAAGATGAGTTCTTTGGACGCGGTGTAAGTACATGTGCGACATGTGACGGATTTTTCTACAAA
>JALWLR010000197.1 GCA_027084065.1 Helicobacteraceae bacterium
GCGAAGCCAAAGAGAGTTGTTGTAGGCATTGCCGTTAGCTTGGGTATTTTCAGTGATGTGTGCCACCCCTCGAAAGCGACACGCTCCAAAACATCCCGTTCGGCTTATCTTGATGCGGTTTTTGCCCTTGTTTAGCCCCATCTCTTTGAGAAGTTCTCTTAGATGCACGGCTTTGTCGATCTTTTGTGCTTTGGCGCAGCGCTCATCATCGCAGAGAAATATAAGGCTCTTGTAGTGCATGATGGGGCGGTTAGGATCGAAGTCTTTTGGTTTACAGGCGTAACCTTCTACTACTTCGTTGCCCATTTCGTTGTACTTCACTTCGCCCTCTTTGGCGGGACTTGCTCCAAAAGGGTGGGAATTTTGTAGTTTACTTGCCATTGTACTTTCCAAACTCGGTGTCGTAGTCGCGTATAAGTCTATAAGCTGCATGTAGAGTTGCTACAACCATCGTCGAAGCCCCATAGCGCCCCTCCAAGATGATCCCGTCAGCTCCAAAATGCTCTAAAAACTGCCTCCCATACTCCTTACTCTCGACGACATTGACAAAACCGACGGGAAAAAGTAGCAAGACGACGTTGTTTAAGTCGATCTTCTCTTTTACAAGGGTATTGATAGCGGCATAGATAAAGGTTGGTGCATTGCCACAAGCAAGCACCATCGGTTTGTCTCTGAAGCGTTTGATGGCAAGCTCGACCGCGGCGTAGCTTCTAGTTGTGTTGTTTTGTTTTGCCATCTCAAAGACCTCCGGCTCGTTTACATAGCAGATGACCTCGTTACCGTAGGTTTTGAGGTAGAAGTCACTTAAACCTGAGCGGATCATATTGGTATCGACTATCAGTTTAGCTTGGTTTTGCAGCAGATCTTTTAGCTTGTGCATGACATTTGGCGTGAAGTAGATGTTCTCTATAACCTGCTCGAAACATGTTGTTGTATGGATAAGGCGTTCTACTACTGCTTGTTCTTCTTTGCTAAACTCGAAGTAGCGGGGATACTTGGTGATCTCCTCTTTGATCATCTCGAAAGATTTGACGCTGATCGCATCGCCAAGGTTGATAGGGGGTTCTTGTAGTTGAAATTGGCTCATATATAAACTTTTTAATGAAAGTTTAGCATAGTATAATTTCATATGAACTTTACACAAGAAGATAGCCAAAAACTTTTAACCATCATCAAAGCAAGACGCGACGTGCGAGGCGGGCGCTTTGTCGAAAAGCAAGTAGAAGAGGAAAAGCTTCAAAAGCTCCTTCAAGCAGCTATCCATGCTCCCTCTGTCGGTTACTCGCAGCCATGGGAGTTTGTTATCATCAAAAATGCCAAGATAAAAGAAGCGGTATACAACTCCTTTGTCAAAGAGAATGAAAAGGCTAAAAAGATCTTTGCCTCTGCACTCTATGATAGCCTGAAACTCGAAGGCATCAAAGAAGCACCCATCAACATCGCTGTGCTCTACAACCCACCCAAAAAACCGACACTTGGGATGACCTCTTTTGCAAAAGCTGGAGAGTACAGCGTGGTGTGTGCAGTGGAAAATATGTGGCTTATGGCAAGAGCACTCAACCTTGGGATGGGCTGGGTGAGCATAGTGGATGAAGCAACGGTTTTAAAGATCGTCAAAGCGAAAGAGGGTGCAAAACTTATCGCTTATTTATGTGTTGGATATGTGGACTACTTCTTCGATGAACCGGAGCTCAAAAAGCTTGGCTGGGAAGAAGAAAAGAGTGTAGAGAGTGTGGTAAGAGAAATATGAAACACTATTTGTGTATTTTTAGTAGAATGATATGATAGAAAATCGATGAAAAAGGATTTTTGGTGACAATAAAAGAAGCAATTTTAAAAAGCTTGGATGATCTTAAAGAGCCATCTTCTCATAAAATGGTTTATCAGCATATTGTGAAGAACCAGTACTATGACTTTAAAAAAGGAAAAACACCAGAAGCTACTATTTCTGCGTTACTAGGGGATTTTATAAGAGCAAATGATACCAGAGTCAAACGAATTAAACAAAGTGGTGGTATTTATTTGTACTATTTATCAAAATATGAGCAAGAAATAGATATAGATGGATTTCAGCAAACTGAAGCTAAACAAAATGGTAATAAGAAGAATGGAAGTGGATTTTTTGAAAGAGATTTACATAAACTTTTAAGTAGCTATTTGAAAAACCAAAATATATATTCTAAGACAATCTTTCATGAGCGGTCAACAGGAAGTGATAAAAATCAAAAATGGATTCACCCTGATATGGTAGGGATAAAGTTTTTAAATCTTTCTTCAAAAACTAATCAAAATTTTTTAAAGCTTCTCAATAAGGCTGATACATTTAAAATAACTTCTTATGAAATAAAAAAAGAGATTAGTACTGATTATGAGCTTAAAGAGGCTTATTTTCAGGCAGTTTCTAATTCAAGTTGGGCAAATTATGGTTATTTAGTAGCTTTTGAAATAAGCGACAATCTACTTGATGAGATAGAGAGACTTAATCAATCTTTTGGTATAGGCGTAATAGAGCTAAATGCCAATCCTTATAGAAGCAAGATATTGTATCAGTCAAAATTAAAAGAGCTTGATTTTAAAACTATTGACAAATTATGTTTAATAAACGAAGATTTTAGAACTTTTATTGAGTATATTGAAAAAATATTATCAGTTGATGATAGATTTTATAATTCTGTTGAGAAAGAGTTTAGTGCATTTTGTGATAAGTATTTTGAGAATGATTCGGAATTTGAAAAATATTGTGTAGAGAAAAACATTCCGGTAAATAATTAGATCAAGCAAGGATACAACCTCCAAAATGTATGCAGATAAGTAGCGTAGATGTTGTCTTTTCTCCATCCACCCGCTTTGGCGGTTTTGGATGTTGTTTTGTAAAGCAGGATGTTTGTAGGAGGAGCATCGAGTATTTTGGTGTAGTGAAAGGCATGCCCTTTGTGGATGGTCTCTTCTTCAACGCTGTTGTAATATCCAAGACGTTCTCTCTTTTGAGAAAGAGTAAATGTTATATCAAGTGCTCCTAGCATCTCTTTTTCATCGCATCGTTTTCCAAGATAAACAAGACCGGCACACTCTGCGTAGACCTTTTTCTCTTTTTTTATATGCTCTTTGAGTGAGGCTTCAAACTTTTTTGCATCTTTGATGCGATTGTAAGCTGTATCCGTTTCGACATAGCCTCCTGGAAGTATGACGATGTCGGCATCATCTGGGATGGCTTCATCTTTGGTGGCTTGGATAATTTTGAGCGATTTATAGCGCTCTTTGAGGTAAGCGATATTGTCGGCATAGACGAAGGAGAAGTTCTCATCTTGTATAAGCACGCACTTTTTATCCTCTTGAAAAAAGCTTGGAAAGGGGTAGGGTGGTTTTTGCGGTGGTGTGTAGGTAGTCAGGCTTAGGAGTTTTTCTATATCTATATGTTCGAGTACTTCATCTGCAAGTGTTTCAAGCTTGGAGCTCTCTATCTCTTTGAGATCAAGACCCAAGTGCGTCGAAGAAAGAGCTGGGAGATCTTTTTTTATCCAGCCTAGAACCGTAATGTCTGGAAGTTCAGCTTCTATATGTTTTTTGATAAGCTCGTAGTGCATCTTTGAAGAGAGTTTGTTGAGGATCACGCCTTTGATGGTGTTGTCCTCTCTAAACTCACATAACCCTTTTAAAACCGCTGCGATAGTTATGTAACTACCCGAGCCATCAAGTACAAGGATGGTTGGGATACGAAGTGTTTTTGCCACATCATACGCGCTTGCCCCCTTGTCCATCCCATCATAGTAGCCCATCACCCCCTCTATAACGGCGATCTCTTTATCGGCATAGTTGCTAAACATCCATGTAAGTTGTGTTTCGTTGCAGATGTAGCCATCGAGGTTGATAGAAGCTGTGGCGGTTATCTTTTGGTGAAACTGCGGGTCTATGAAGTCGGGACCACATTTGTACGGGCGCACGCGGTTTTTGAAGTGATGCAGCAGTGCCATACTCAAAACGGTTTTTCCCTGATTGGACGCTGCAGCGGAGATGATAAAGGCTTTGTTCAACTATATACCCTATAATTTGAAAATTTTTTTAGATAGGTGTTTTATGAAAAGATACAGACATTATAACAAAGATACGGCAATCATCCTCTCATGTTTTGGTTCGGTCATAGAGCAGGATCGTTACTTCGAGTTTCAAAACTACATCCAAGAAGCCTTTAAGGGCATACCGGTTTATATGGCATTTTCTTCCAAGATGGTCATAAAAAAACTTGCCAAAGAGGGTAAAGAGTACAAGAACCTTCCCCAAGTGATGGCGGATGTCGATATGGAGGGGTATAAAAAGTATATAGTAGCATCCATCAACGTCTTCCCGACAGATGAACACGAGGTGCTTAAGAAGATGGTAAAAGGCTTTAGAGAGTTTTCTTTGGCAAATATCCGCTATACCAATGCCCTTTTACATAAAACAAAAGAGAGTTCCCTTTTTTTGAAGTGGTTGGATGAGGAGATACGAGAAGGTGATGAGGAGCTTGTAAATCTTTACATCATCCACGGTGTGCCCGTTTTGGATCTGGCAGGACTGGAGTCGGTGCGATATACGGCGGATTTTTTGAAAGTCTTGAACCAAAACAACCTCTCTTGCTCACTAGAAGGCGAGTACCCGTTTTACGCCGTAAAAGATGCCATAAAGCGGGAGATACTTGCAAAAAAAGAGCAAAATCCAAATCTCAAAGTAAACATCGTTCCTTTTTTGCTTGTCAGCGGCAACCACTACGATAACGATATGAAAGAGATATGTGATGAGGTAAGCGAGTACTGTGATGCTTCTATCGTTCGTGATCTTGATGGGAGTGGAAAGTTCAATCTTCTGGGACTCCAAAAGGTAAGAGAGATATTTAGAGACAATATCGCAGTAGAGATGAAAAAGCTGGGGTGTTAACCCCAGTAGTGGTTTAAACCGCTTTTACCGTGCAGACTCTTGCATCGAAGAGGATGCGTGAGCACTCTTTTGTTTTATAAAGTGTCTTCACAGCTGCCAAAACCGCCAAATCTATAACTGGCTCGATGATGACAACTCCCATATAAGCTGTTGCGAAAGAGAGAACGTTTTGAAGATTTTCCGCTCCAAAACCTTGCCCGTAAAACGCCCAAAACGCAACCCAAGCAACAACGCTTCCCTCCCATGCGATGGAGAGTTTAAGAAGCTGTGAGTAGCTTATGTCTTTGTATGGCGTATCTTTTGGGATCACTTTTTTAGCGACATAGTGAAGCGCTAAAAGACTTGCTAAAAGTGTAGTAACGTTGATGCCGTATTGCGGCAGGTCAAAGGGTGCGAAAAAGAGCCCTTGTATAAGCAGTCCAAGAGCAAGCCCCACCATAGCGGGGGCTAGTCCAAAGAGCAGATATATGGTCGTTCCAAGTATGAGATGCACTTCACTCACTCCTATAGGGTAGTGGGGAAGGATCTCAAAACATGAGAAAACTATCGCAGTGGCGATGATGCTTTTGAGTAAAAATGAAACAACTCCATTTTCTTTTATGTTTTCAAAGGCTACCTTTGCCGTAGCACCTAAAACAGCCGTTCCCGTAGCGTAGCCAAGGAGCATCTTAGCGCCGCTTACAACTCCTGCTTCTATATGCATATTTTTTCCTTTTAAGTTTTTTTAGATTAAGTGAAGAGTGGATTGCTTTGGTGGAGAGGTTTTATACTCTTGATACTCCAATGCCTTTTTATGGTACATAAACGCAGCTGCAATCTCGGCTAACTTGTGCCATGATGAGTACATAGCGATAATACTGAGCTTGAAGTAGCGTTTTTTAAAGCCTCTTAGAAATTTCATAAGTTTATTTTACTATAATTTCGCAAAATTGGAGCTGAGCGATGGGATATAGTGAATGGGTTTTAGCACATGCAAAAAAGCATAAAAAGATAGTAGAGAAACTTATAGCCAAAGGGTACGATGAAGACGAGATTATAGAGTACTTCGACTATGACAATATGGCTAAAAATGAGACGGATTTTTGTCCTTTGTATGTTAAAGGAAGAAAGTGCCACGATATGGAGGAGCTTAACTGTTACTTGTGCGCTTGTCCTAACTTTCGCTTTAACGATGCAGGTATAGACAAGGTAGATGATAAAACCCGCTATAGTTTTTGCGCCATCGACTCCAAAGAGGGAAGAGCCGGAGTTTATGGAGAGAAGATACATCAAAACTGCAGCGGATGCAGCGTGCCACACTCCAAAGAGTATGTAAAAAAGCACTTCAATCTTGACTGGATGGAGATTATGAAAGGGTGTAAGTGGGAGTAAAGACACCTTTGACACTTGAAAAAGCCAGAGGGCTTTTTAGCGAGTTTGAGATAGACACACTTCAAGAAACTAAAAACGGTCTTGTAGATACTACCTACCTAACTACACACTATGTTATCAAGAAGTTTGAAAACAAAGGGCGGCAAACCCAAAAAGAGCTCTTGCAACATATGCAAAAAGAGGGACTGAATGTTCCTGTTTTGCTGGCTTCATCAGGGGGGTGGCATCTCTACAGCAGACTAAGAGGCAAGCAGCTAAAACATCCAAAATATCCCCATATAGCCGCACTAGCAAGGTTTTTAAAAAGGCTTCATATGCTGAATTTGCCCTACAAGAAGCCTTTTTATGATGAGAAAGTGATAAAAAAGGAGCTTCGTTTTACAAAAAAGCACTTTTTTTTCTACTTCAAACGGTTTGAAGAGCTTATCTGTTACAAGCCGGAAAATGAGTGCTTTATCCACGGTGATCTCTTTTTGGACAATGCCGTTTTTGATGCTGAGAAGATAGGCGTGTTTGATTTTGGAGACTCGGGATGTGGGGAAGCGGCTTTTGACGCTGGAGTGGCGCTTGTGGCTTTTGGAGCGGAGAATAAAGCAGGGGTTGTTGAGCTCTTTTTGCAGATTTACAATCAAAACAACACTAAAAAGATGACAAAAAAAGCACTGCAAAACGGTATGCGCTATGCAAAGCTCTACTATGCCCTTAGAAGAGTGGCGCACTACAAAAGAGTAAAAGAGGCGAAGCAGCTCTTATGAAACACGGTAGCGACATCTACGGCTATGCAAAAAAACTTGGCTGCAAACCTGAAGAGATAATCGACTTCTCTTCAAATATCAATCTCCATACAAAGCCGCTCTACCCTAAGGTGGATGTGGTGCGCTACTATGATTTTCGCTACAAGAAGCTCAAAAAAACGATCGCAAAACGCTACAAGCTAAAACCAAGTCGTATAGCGCTCTTTAACGGTGCAAGCAGTGCGATCTTCCATCTGCTCCATACGCTGCCAAACAAGACCGTCGTTCTCTATGCACCGCTGTATGGAGAGTATGAAAAAGCGGCAGAGGGTAAAAAGGTACTCAAGATCAACCGCTTTGAAAACCTTTACAAAAAACCGCCGAAAAACTCCATCGTCGTTTTTGTCAATCCTGCCACTCCAGATGGCAGATACTACGACTTAAAGAAGCTTTTTAGCTTGTGGAAGCAGAAAAACTGTACCGTAATCCTTGATGAGTCGTTCTTGGAGTTTGAAAATTTAAAAAGCTATCGAAGTGAGATAGAGAGTTATAAAAAGCTCTATATTATTCAGTCGTTTTCGAAGTTTTACGCGTGCGCCGGTGTACGCATAGGGGCTGTTTTTTTATCAAAAGAAAATATCCAAAAGTTATCTTTGCCGATGTGGGCGCTCTCAAGCTTCGATGCAGAGTTTCTCATACAAAGACTCCAAGACAAAGTTTTTAGAAAAACAAGCCGTAAAAAGCATAAAAGACAAAAAAAAGAGCTTTATGAGATACTTGCAAACCATTTTGAAGTTTTTGAAAGTGATGCCAACTTCTTTTTGGTGAAAGCTTCTAAAGAAGTGTTTGACAAGCTTTTGAAGAAGAAAATTTTGGTGCGAAAATGCGGAAGTTTCGACTATCTTGACGATAGCTATCTGCGTTTTGCCGTAAAAGATAAAAAGGCGCATAAGAAGTTGAAAAAAGCTTTAGATATGCTATAATGATATGTAAAAATAATTTGCAAAAAGGATTTGCTATGCGAGATGCGACATTGGCAGAGCTGAGAAACTCCAAAAGCTTTTTCGATATGCAGGATATCATCCATATCTATGATGGAAGAAAGAAAGAGGATATAGGATATTTTGTACCGAAATATTTCCAAAAAGAGTTTGAAAAGTTTTTGGAGCAGATCGAGCGGCAAAAAAAACTCAAACTTTTAGAAAAAGTAGCTGCGGCACAAAAAAAAGACCCTATAGAGGAGGGGAGTGAAGCAGATGGGCTATAAAAGAGGGGATATCGTTTTAGTAGACTTCAACCCAGCAAAAGGAGGAGAGATAGGCAAGCTGCGTCCTGCTGTCGTTATGAGCAGTGCCGAAGAGGTGCGCATACTCCAAACCGTGATAGTGATCCCTCTCTCAACCGTCATCGAACCCGATAGTTTTCCATATCGCTACACTCTCAAACCAAGAGAGCGCTTAAAAAAACAAAGTGATGCGTGCATCTATGAGATACGGGCTTTATCGAAAAAAAGGATAAAAGAGAAGATTGCAGATCTAAGCAAAGATGAGTTGCAATCCATCCAACGCGGGTTATGTACTATTTTAGGTTGATGGCTCATGCACTCTCTTAGTATTTTCGGCACAAGCAGTGATGCAGGCAAATCCACTCTTAGTTTCGCTTTGACCTATTTGCTACATAAATACGGCATAAAAGTTGCACCCTTTAAAGCGCAAAATGTCTCCAATAACTCTATGGTTACGGATGTAGATAGTGGGGAGATAGCGATTCCACAAGCGTTTGCGGCTGAGGCGATAGGGTTAAAAACTACCGCACTTTTCAACCCGGTTTTGCTAAAATCGGGCGGTAGAGGTAAAGCTCACTTGATCGTCAATGGTAAAACAAAAGCGACGATGGGAGTAAGGGAGTATTACAAGCAGATAAACTCTCTTAAACCCGTTGTCAAAGAGGCGTTTTTGAAGCTGCAGGAGGAGTTTGAGTGTATCGTCGCCGAGGGGGCGGGGAGTCCTGTGGAGCTGAACTTGATGGATCGTGATCTCTCCAACATCTTCGTAGCCAAAGAGTTTGGAACGAAGATTATCTTAGTAGCCGACATAGAGAGGGGTGGGGTGTTCGCTTCGATATATGGGGTGTATCATCTGTTGCCAAAAGCGCTGCAAAAAAATGTCATAGGGGTCATAGTCAACAAATTTCGAGGCGATATGAGCCTCTTCGATGATGGGGTGCGCATCATAGAGCGGGATTTTGGTCTGAGAGTTTTAGGTGTTGTGCCGTATAAACCTTTCAATCTTGGGTTTGAAGATAGCGCGTCACTACAAAACTACACACAAGATACCACGCAAGCGAAGATAAAAGTAGGCGTGTTTAACCTGCCACATATGAGCAACTTTACCGACTTTGAGCCGCTTGTAGCAGATAGGGAAGTGGAGCTTCTCTTCATCGACTCCAAAAGTGAAGCCAAAAAGATGGATATGCTCATCCTTCCCGGTTCTAAGCTTGTCTTTGACGATATAGCGTGGCTTAAAGAGCAAGGGTTGTGGGAGTATCTTCAAAAGACGAAGAAACCGCTTCTTGGGATATGCGGCGGGTATGAGATGCTCTTTGAGCGGCTTTTGGATAAAGATGGAGTGGAGAGCGATATAGAAGAGATAGAGGGGCTTGGACGTTTTAAAGGTGAGGTGCTCTTTCAAAGCGAAAAAATAGTCCAAAAAGGGTGTTACAATCTTTTTGGCGTGATGACAAAAGGGTACGAGATACATAACGGGGTTGCAAAAAAACGTGCCAAGAAAAAGAAAAATGTATTTGGTACTTTTGTTCATGGGCTTTTTGAAAGCGATGAGTTAAGAGCCTTTTTCTTTTCTCAAATCGATTCCACCTATAAAGGATATAACTTCAAAGAGTATAAAGAGCGAAATATACATGAGTATGCTACATTTATAGAGAAGCATCTCGATATGGAGCATATTATCAAGGAGTTATCGTGTTAGAGCGTGTTGTCATAACGATTTTGGCATACCTCATCGATGCGAAATTTGGAGAGTTTGGTTTTCGAAAACACCCTGTTGCAGTTATAGGAGATTTGATAGCGTTTTTGGAAAAATTGCTCTATAAACCATCTGTTTTTAGAGGTGCGCTGCTTGTTTTTTTTACGCTTTTCATAATAGGCGGCATAGCGATTGTGTTTCAAATCTATCTTGATCTTCTACCAGAACCTCTCCGGATAGTTTTAACTGCGTTTTTGGCTTCGATATTTATCGCGCATAAGATGCTTCGTGATGAGGTTAAGAAGATAGCCGAACTTGAGAGTTTGGAAGAAAAAAGAGCTGCCATTTCGATGCTTGTGAGTCGAGATACCAAGGAGATGAGCGAGAGTGATGTCTATAAAGCAGCTATAGAAACTTATGCCGAGAATCTCAGCGACGGTGTTGTCGCGCCACTCTTTTACCTGCTGCTTTTTGGACTGCCGGGCATCGTTATTTACAAGACTATAAACACACTGGACTCGATGGTTGGGTATAAGAATAAGCGCTACGAGAAGTTTGGCAAAGTTGCAGCCAGACTTGATGATATCGTTAACTACATCCCTGCACGCCTTACGGCACTACTTATCATGTGGCGCGCCAAAAAACGCCCGCTTCTTGGCTTCTTTAAAGATGGCAAAAAACATGAAAGCCCAAATGCCGGCTTGCCCATAACCGCAATGGCACTCGCTCTTGGAGTGAAACTCGGCGGAGATACAAGCTACTTCGGCAAGATAAAGAAAAAAGCACACTTTGGCAACGGCAAAGAGGAGATAATAAAGGAGGATGTTTTAAAAGCATTGCAAATTTGATATAATTTCTTATGACTTACGAGTATATCCAAAACCTAAAAACAAACCACAAGACGCTCAAACTCTTAGCAAGTAAGCATCTCGCGTTTTATCTCTCCTTTTTTTATGAAGCGTTTATCAAAAGTGGTGAGGCTGTAGTGGCACACTCGAAGCTGCTTTCACATCTTGATGATTATCTCTACGAGCTCAATCAAACTTACGAGAACGAGTTTGAGCAAGATGCCAAAAGCTACCTTGATAGCTGGTGCAGTGACGAAAACGGCTATTTGCGTAAATATTATGACAACGAAGATGAAGCGGTATATGAGCTCACTCCTTATGCGCAAAAGGCACTTGAGATCGTCGAGGGACTGCAAAAGCGGGAGTTTGTCGGCAGTGGGGGAAAGTTCAGTCTGGTTTTGCGCCTTTTGGAGGAGTTGGAGTTTGCTACCTCGATGGATGATATGCAGCGTATAGAGGAGCTGCTAAAGAGAAAAAAAGAGATCGATGAAGAGATAGCGAAAATAAAAAGAGGGGAGTTTGTCGGGTTTGACGATACGCGGATAAAAGAGAACTTTATGCATCTGCTCGAGCTTGCACGCTCTTTGCAGTATGACTTCAGCGAAATAGAGTATAACTTCAAAGAGCTCAACAAAGATGCAATGAAGCAGATAGCTTTAAGTAAAAACGAAGCAAAAGAGGATGTGCTGGCGTTTATCTTCGAAAAAGAAAAAGCGATCAAGCAGAGCGACCAGGGCAAAAGCTTCAGCGCGTTTTGGCAGCTTATAAGTGATATGGAGCAAAACGAGAAGATCGAAAAACTTCTTAAGAAACTCTACGAGATAGATACGATCAAACATATCGACACCCAAAGAAGGCTTGAGGATTTCAGTTACACTCTTTTGCAAAATGCCAACAAAGTAAACGAAACAACCAACAAACTTGTAGCGCAGCTTCGCCGCTTTATTGATGACAGGGTGCGTGTGGAGAACAAACGTATTTTGGAGCTTGTTGAGCAGATCCAAAAAAATGCTTTGGAGCTAAAAGAAGCAGGTATAATCCCAAAAGAGAGTTTCTATATCGATGGGGATAAAACCGATATTTTCATCCCCTTTGAGCGAAAGCTCTATAGCATCAAAGAGGAGAAAAAACTCCAAAAGCGGCTCGATGAAACACCTATAGAGCTTGATATTACAAGTTTTCAAGATCTTTTCTACATAGATGAAGAGGAGCTAAAAGAGCATATAGAGTCGCTTTTGGAGACAAACTCCCATATCACTTTAAGTGAGGTTGTCAAAACTTTTCCCGTAACAAAAGGAGTAGCGGAGATTGTGGGGTATTTCTCTTTGGCACAAAGGGTTTATGAGTCCATTGTAGAAGAGCAAAAAGAGGTTATACTCATCACTACAAAAGATGGGGAGCAAAAGCGGGTGCGCTTACCGCGGATCACATATCTATCAAGGAAAGAGTCGTGAGTTTTGAAGCAAGAGAGGCGATTGTAAGGTTACTCAAAGGGGTGTTTTACAAAGAGGATGAGGAGAAGGCGTGGTATGCACTTTTGCAAGAGGAGGCAAGCATCAAGGAGTATCTACAAACCATAGGTTTGGAGCTTCTTATCGACAGTGCCGAAGGGTTTGCCTATGTTCGCAACATAGAAAACGAAGATGAACAAAAAAGCCTGAGCAAACTTGTCTCTAAACGGGAACTCAGTTACAAAGTCTCACTCCTTGTCGTACTCCTTCGTAAACGTTTGGTCGATTTTGAGCTGCAAAACGACAACTACAAAGCGGTCGTAACTTTAGAGGAGTTGCAAGAGGAGATGCAAAATTTCGTTCAGGAGCGCTACAATGAAGTCAAACTCCAAAAAGAGATAATAGCGACAATCAAAAAGGTCGAAGAGCTTGGATTTTTGAAAAAACTAAATACAAAAGAGAACACTTACGAGATCCGCCCCGCTATCAAGGCTTTCGTCGATGCGCAGTGGCTTGGGGAGTTTGATAAGAAGCTTAAAGAGTATAAAGGTTACTATCAATGATAAGGACGAAATATTTGGAGAAATTACAATGAAGAGCACAATTTTACAAAACAAACTTGGCATTACAAACCCCGTGGAGCTAATGAGAGTCGAGGAGAGGTTGAGCAAACAAAAAGCGAAACAGCTTTTTGAAAGTGGAGATATAGACAAAGTGGAAGTTGGAACATTCAAGGGGCTTGCTTATATTCACAAGTACCTTTTTGAAGATATTTACGAGTTTGCGGGTAAAGTGCGAGAGGTAAACATCTCTAAAGGAGATTTCCGTTTTGCTCCTGTGATGTACCTCAAAGCTTCACTTGAACATATAGAC
>JALWLR010000198.1 GCA_027084065.1 Helicobacteraceae bacterium
GTCTTGATAAGCGTTACAGACATTGACCCAAGCAAATTTTACAACACCATCTTCAATGTCTCTATGGATCTTCATAATGTGCTGATTTCCAACCGGGTTAAGTGTACCTTCTGGAATTTCCCATTTTTTCTCGACGATTTTTCTGTGTTTAGGGTTTTTAACCATCATATCTGCCGGGAGTCTGTGACAGAATGTACCAACTTCACGTGCCGTACCACAAGCTGAAGGCTGTCCTGTAAGTGAGAAAGCTCCAGAACCCGGTCTGGCTTGTTTATTAAGCAAAAAGTGAACATTGTATGAAAGTGTATTATCCCACGTACCTCTTGTATGTTGGTTCATACCCATTGTCCAAAAAGAGACAACTTTTCTGTCTTTTTCAATGTAAAGGGCAGCAAGGTCTTGAAGCTTTTTCTTGAAGCTCTCAATAGACTCATCCGGATCGCCTTTAGCTACTCTTGCGACATAATCAAGTGTATATGGTTCAAGAGATCTTTTATACTCTTCGAAACTGATCTCCCAGTGTTTGAGAGTTCCTGGAGTATTGTGCATCTCATCCCCTGCTTTATAACCATATGGTGCAAGGGCAGGCGCTTCATCTTCAGTTACTTTGTGAACCATCTCTTCACGGATTGTTTCCATCTCTTTGGCTGTGTACTTACCGGCACTTCCATCAGGTCTCTCAGGTGTAAGTGATTTTTCACCCTTTCTTCTCATACCGTAACCGATGTTGACCGGACCGGCAGTAAAGATGATATTTTTCTTGATGAAGTCCCAATCGATCGCTTCAGGGTGGTTGTAGACTATCTCTCTTGCAAGGTAGTTCCATAGAAGCAGGTCTGTATTTGGTTTGAAGATGATGTTGAAATCTCCAAGATCACATGTTCTATGCGTATATGTTTGGATGTTTACAACTTTTACATTGTCAGGATCACTCAGTTTTCTATCCGTCACACGAGACCAGAGAATCGGGTGCATCTCTGCCATATTTGAACCCCATGTAACAATAGTATCTGTAAGTTCAATATCATCATAACATCCAGAAGGCTCATCGATACCGAATGTCTGGTAAAACCCGACAACGGCTGACGCCATACAGTGACGAGCGTTTGGATCAATTGCATTAGAGCGAAAACCACCTTTCATCATTTTTTGAGCCGCGTACCCTTCCATGATGGTGTACTGACCGGAAGCAAATACCGCAACACCTTCAGGTCCGCTCTCTTTGAGTGCTTTTCTGATGTGTTTCTCCATCTCATCATACGCACGCTTCCATGAAACAGGAGCGAATTTACCGTGTTTGTCAAACTCGCCCTTTTCGTTTACACGAAGCAATGGGGTTGTGAGTCTATCAGCTCCGTACATGATCTTTGCGTTAAAGTACCCTTTGATACAGTTCAAACCACGGTTGACCGGTGCTGCAGGGTCACCCTTGACGGCTACGATCTTACGATCTTTTCCTTCACCCGTAGTTGCAAGCATAATACCGCATCCAGTACCACAAAATCTACACGCAGCCTTATCCCATCTCCATCCGGACTCTGCATTGTTAGCCGCAGCTTCCAGCTCAGTCGGTACTTGCATACCTATTGCTGCAGCTGCACTTGCAGCGGCCGAACTTTTGAGAAATTCTCTTCTTGTGAGTGCCATTTTTTCTCCTACTACTTGAAATTATGCTTAGATCGAAGATACGCTCCAAACATATAAGTTTCGTTACAATTCTACTTCATTATAGAGTAAAAAAAATTGACTGAAATCAAGAGATAAAAAAAAACATGTAAGTATATTTGGTAAGAATTATCTTATTTATAAAGGCTTTCGAGTCTTGCTCTGTCTAAAATTATGACTTCCTTATTCTCTATACGAATAAGACCCTCTTTTTGAAGCTTTTTTACAATTCTTGAAAGTGTTTCTGGCTGAATGTGGAGATGATAGGCGATTTCATTCTTTTTCATGCTGTTGAATTCATCGAGATTGTGACACAACATATATGCGACTTTCGCACTCCCATCAAAGATAAGGTCACGGTTGATTATGTACTGAAGACGTCCGACAAGCTTATATGTCTCATGCAAAACACCTTGGAGGATTTCATATTTGTGCATAAACATATGCTTGAATTTTTCAATATCTATAAGAAGAACATCACTCTCTTTAAGGGTTTCGACACTATAAAAAGTAGAACACACTACTTCGTTCTTTACCGTTTTTTTAATCAAATAGATAAAAGAGTCATTTTTTAAATCCGTGAAGAAGATTTCATTGTCGAATTTATCGATTTTATAAAGTTTTACTTTCCCTTCAATAAGGTAGTAAACATTTGAAAGATCGTCATTTTCATAAAAAACAATGCTGTTTGGAGCATAATGCTCTATTTTCGATATAGATGCGAGTTTTTTTATCTCCTCTTCATTGAGTGAATCAAAAAGCTCAATATTTCTTAAAACAGCTTCAGTATTTCGCATATATATCCTTATTCCAGCTAATTACAAGTTATTTTATAAAATTTTTCCTTTAATCTCTTTGAGAAGACTAACAATTTATGACAGTGGAGTGATTTTTTACCAATTGTTCCAAAAATTATACTTTACTGAGGATTTTTTCGTTAAAATTGACTTTATCAATAGATGTGATGGAGCGCAGTGAAGATTTTTAAGTTTCAATCAGCCATGTACGGCGTACATATTCAGCAAAAGCATGTTACAGTACTTTCTCTCAAAAAAGAGAAGAACGGATATAGTTTGATAGAAAGTCATGTACTGGAAAAAGAGAAAATTTCACATTTTTTGCAAGAAAAAAATAATCTTTACGTTACTGTTGCTTTGGATGAAATCATAGATGAAACTATCACACTTCCCTCTTCTATCAAGAAAAAAAGTCTTATAGAAAGCTATATTCGAAAACAATTTCAAAACAGCATATCTTCATCACAGCATCTGCTTATAAACTTTAAAAAAATCGATGAAAACAAAGAGGAGAAAAAAGTCCGCTATAAAGTCGATGCAATCGATGAAAAAAGCTACATGCAAGAACTTTCACTGCTTCCTAACTGGAGTGCTATTCGTAGTGCAACGATAGACAAGTTTTCTTTGCTTGCTCTTTGTAAGCAGTGCTTTCAACCAAAAAATAAGGAAGGGTTTTTCTGTATTCATATCTACCCCAGCATGATCATTGTCCTTGCAGTCAATCATAAGTACGAAGTCATCCTAGAG